>DVGN01000050.1 GCA_018712725.1 Candidatus Scatosoma pullicola | reverse complement strand
CGGAGCCTGCGGAAGTCCGAGGGGAGTGTACATAGAAGTACATGACCCGAGGAACCCGTAAAGGCGACAATGTATTGCGCAGTATATACGCGTTTCACCCGAATAAAACTTACAAGCCCATATCTTTCAGGCGTATCTTTACGGCATTTGCATGCGCCTGCAATCCTTCACTTTCGGCGAGCCGCACGATGTCCTCCCCGTCCGCTTTCAGCGCCCTGTCCGAATAGCGTATGACGCTCATCTTGCGCAGGAAAGTGTCCCGGTTCAGGACTTCGAAGAAACGCGCCGTCCCGCCCGTGGGCAGGATGTGGTCGGGCCCCGCGAAATAGTCCCCCACCGGTTCGGGCGTATAGCCGCCCAGAAACACCGCGCCCGCGTTGTGGATGCGGGGCAGAAGGGCGTCCGGATCGGCGGTGTAAATTTCGAGATGTTCGGGCGCGATCCGGTCGGCGATCGCCGCCGCCTCTTCGAGATTCTTCACGAGCACGATTCCGCCGCCCCCTTCGAGGGACGCCTCCGCGATCTCCCGCCGGGGCAGAAGGGCGCACTGCCGGGAGACTTCGGCGACGAGATTTCCCGCAAATTCGCTGTCGTCCGTGAGGACGATGGCGCGGGACCGCCTGTCGTGTTCCGCCTGCGAGAGCATATCCGCGGCGACATACCGCACGTCCGCCTTCCCGTCGGCGATGATGAGGATCTCGCTCGGCCCCGCCAGCATGTCGATGCCCACCCTGCCGTACACCTCTTTTTTGGCGAGCGTGACATAGATATTCCCCGGCCCCGCGATGACGTCTGCGGCGGGCACGCTCTTCGTGCCGTAGGCGAACGCCGCGATCGCCTGCGCGCCGCCCATCTTGAACACCTCTTCCGCGCCGCACTCCTTTGCCGCCACGAGAGTGGCGGGACAGACCTTCCCGCCCTTTGCGGGCGTCGCCACGTAAATATGCTCCACGCCCGCCGCCCTGGCGGGAAGCACGCCCATGCACACGGAAGAGAGCAGGGGCGCCGTGCCGCCCGGGACGTAAATGCCCGCCCTTTCCACGGGGCGCAGGACATATCCCGTCGTCCTGCCGTCGGCGTCCGTCTCGGAAATCCCCTCCGCACTGCCCCGCATGTGGTATTCTAAAATCCTCTCTTTGGCGCGGCGCAGGGAAGAGAGCAGCGCGGGATCGACCGCCCTGTACGCCTCTTCGAATTCCTCTTCGCTCACCCGCACGGTCTCCGCCGTAAGGGATGTGGAATCGAATTTCTCCTCATAGGCGAACAGCGCTTCGTCCCCCCTCTCCCGCACGTCCGCCAGGATGGCGCGGACGGTCTCCGCCGCCTTTTCGTCCTCGTCAATCCCCCGGCGGATGAGTTCGCCGCAGGTTTCGCTCGTGTATATCTTCATGATTTTCTCCTGTTTTTAACCGATTTCCGACCGATTTCAACCGATTTTCGCCCGCCTTTCGGCAAAATGCCGCCGATTAGCCGATTCAGCCGACGATCTCCCGCATTTTATCGATGAGGGGCAGAATTTCCGCCGCCTTGGTTTTCAGCCGCACCTTGTTGGCGACCAGCCGCGCGGAGATGTCGAATACCTCTTCGAGGACGACCAGCCCGTTGGCGCGGAGGGTCCCCCCCGTCTGCACGATGTCGAAAATGACGTCGGACAGCCCCGTGACGGGCGCGAGTTCCACCGACCCGTTCAGGGGGATGATCTCCACTTCCTCCCCCCGATCGGCATACAGTTTTTTTGCGGTATTTACATACTTGGTAGCCACTCTCAGGTGCGGATTGGTAAGCAATTCGCGTTTTTCGGGATACCCCGCCACGCACAGCCGGCAGGGCTCGAATTTCAGATCGAGCAGCTCGTAGAGGTCTTTCCCGTGTTCGAGAAGGGTGTCCTTCCCGACGATGCCGATGTCGGCGATGCCGTATTCGACATACGTCGGCACATCGGCGGGTTTGACGAGAAAAAAGGAATATTTCCTGTCCGGGCTTTCGAGGACGAGCTTGCGGGTGTCGGAAAAGACGACCGAGGCGTCCACGCCGCACTTTGCAAGCAGGTCGGCGCTCTCGTTCGCGAGCCTGCCCTTTGCCAGAGCGATTGCGATCATATCCTCTTCACCCCCTTCGCGTCCGCGGCGAGAACGGCCTTTGCCCCCTTTTCCTTGGCATAGGCAAGCCCCTCTTCGAAGCCGCCCGCATACAGATCGACGACTTTTCCCTCCCCCGTCAGGCGGAGGTATTCGGCATAGGCGTTTTTCTCCCCGCCCGCCTTCACGAGCAGGACGGCGTCGGGGGGCGCGGGCGCGCGCACTTTCCCCTGCCTTTCCAGCGCCATTAAAATGCGTTTCAGCCCCATCGCAAAGCCCACCGCGGGGATGTGCTTTCCGAAATCGTCGGCGAGCATGTCATACCGCCCGCCGCTCAGAACGGGCGCTCCCAAAGCCCCGGTCAGCCCCGTGAACAGGATGCCCGAATAATAGGACAGGCTCTTGACCGTGCCCAGATCGAAGGAGACGTATTTTTCGCAGCCGAATTCTTTGAGCAGGGCATGCACCTTTTTCAGGTGTTCCAAAGCGCCGAGCGCGGTGGGGTCGTCCGTCAGTTTCTCCGCCCGCGCCAGCACCTCTTCCCCGCCGAACAGGGAGGGAAGGGCCTGCAAGGCTTCCGCCGCTCTGCCCGAAACGCCGGAATTTTTCAAAAGCATCGCCGCGCCGATCCCGTCTTTCGCGTTGATGCAGGCGCGCAGGCGTTCGGTGTCCGCTTCGCTGATCCCCGCGCCCGACAAAAGCCCCTTGAAAAAACCGACGTGCCCGACGTCCACGGTGAAATCGTCCAGCCCCGTCTCTTTAAGGCACTCCACGGCGAAGGCGACGGCAAAGGCGTCGGAAAAAGCGCCGCTCTCCCCCAAAAATTCCACGCCCGCCTGCAAGACCTCCCGCTGGGACAGATTCCCCGCCCCTTCGGCGTTGTTCCACACTTCGCCCACATAGGCGAGCCGGACACGGGCGTCTTTCAGCCGGGTGGCGGCGATCCGGGATACGGCGAGCGTCATGTCCGGGCGCAGGACGAGCAGCGAACCGTCTCCGTCCGTCATCTTGAACATGTCCCGCTGCGGAACGCGGTTGCGGATCTCGGCGAAGGCGTCGTAATATTCCAGCGCGGCGCTGCGCACGAAGCGGCAGCCCGCCTTGCGGAACTTTTCTTTCAGCCTGTCTTCGAGCAGGGACAGATTGTAGTATTCCCCGGGCAGAATATCCTGCACGCCCGCGGGAAGTTTATAATAATTCATACCTTTTCACTCCGTATTTATTATACTACAAATCCCGCCTTTCGTCAATGACTGTAAACGAAAAAAACGTGACGGCGCGAAAAAACTTTTCCCGCCGCCCGTTTTCATCTTTTTTCATCAAAACGCCAACTTCCTTATCCCCTCCGGCGCTCCGCACCACCTCCCCTTACCATAAGGGGAGGCATGTTATTCTGGCTCCCTTGTGCAAAGGGAGCTGGCTGTCCGTAGGACAGACTGAGGGATTGTCTGTCCGTACTGTTATCTACGTTTAAGAAAACCGCCGACGGCAGTCTGCATTTCACAACACAGTATATTTCTTCAACAGAATGGCTTTCAGCATCAACTTCCAACCGAACAGCCCCAGCCACCCCATAAAGAAGATGCAGCAAGCCATCAACCGAAAATGTATATCCGGACGAAACACATCCTCCATAAATTCGGGTGCTATCATCTGAAAAAGGAAAGCGGCAATCAAAACCACAAATAATATTTTCGTACTTTTTCCAAAAATCAGATATACTTCCATCGTCGGATCAATTTTTATTTGCCTTTTCAAAGCCTCCGGTTCATATAAATTCAATTTGATATTTTTCAATATTCCGAGACAAATGACGACGCCGCACCCTGCCCATAAGAAAAAATATACCGCCGTCACATATTTTATTTTATCGTCTCGGCTTAAAAGCAAAACGACGGCGTACCACAATGCCGCGGAAAGCGTAAGCGCGCAATATCCCATATAAAAATTGTCCCGCGCTTCGTTGCTTTTGATAAATCGGAACACAATCAGCAAAACGATGGGAATCCACAGCAAAACGCCCATCGCGATAAGGCTACCCGCCGTAATATTGCCGAATAAGTAAACGGCGAGATAGAGCAGAAAAACAATCACCGCAACGACGCATAAACGGATTTTGCCGCTAAAAGTTTTAATGACTCCATCGTCCGAATTGAAAAAATTTTCCAGATTTTCCGTTTTCACAATTTTCCTGCCCCGCCGCCGTCAATTCAAAACCACGTCTTTCAGGCTGTTATACTTTTTCAGAGCCGCGTCGCGCAGCGCCTCCGTGTCGTATCTCCCCTCAAACGCCTCATCCGAAAGTTTCTTCGCCGCAAAGATCGTCCCCGCCGAATAATGCAGGTTTTTCAATCCCGGCATCTTGCCCGACTGCCGGGTGCCGAAGAAATCCCCGCTCCCGCGCATTTCGAGGTCTTTTTCCGCGATCGCGAACCCGTCCGAATTGTTTTTCAGGGTGAGAAGCCGTTCCCTTGCCGTATCGCTCTCCGCGCCCATCAGCAGGAAACAATAGCTCTTTTCGCTGCCCCTGCCCACGCGCCCGCGCAGCTGGTGGAGCTGGGACAGCCCGAACCGCTCGGCGTTATAGATGACCATGATCGTGGCGTTGGGCACGTCCACGCCCACTTCGATGACCGTCGTGGAGACGAGACAATCGTACTCCCGTTCCTTGAACGCCCGCATCACCTCCGCCTTTTCCTTTTCCTTCATCCGCCCGTGCAGCAGCCCGAAGCGCACGTACGGCAGGCGGTTTTTCAGTTCTTCGAAGAGTTCCTTGACGCTGATGAGCGACCCCTCTTCGTCGTCCTCGTCTATCTTGGAACAGACGAAATACGCCTGTTTCCCCGCGCGCACCTCCCCGCCGATATAGTCGAGCATGTCCTCATATTTCGCCGCGGGGATGATGTTCGTCGCCACCTCCTGGCGCGCCTTGGGCTTGTCCGTGATCGTCGTCACGTCCAGATCGCCGTAAAAGATCAGCGACAGAGTGCGGGGAATGGGGGTCGCGCTCATGACCAGCATATCCGCCCCCTCCCCCTTTTCGGCGAGGGCGTTGCGCTGTGCCACGCCGAAGCGGTGCTGTTCGTCGCAGACGATGAAGGCGAGATCGGGGATGTCCACGTCCCCCTGGATCATCGCGTGCGTGCCGCATACGATGTCCACCGCCCCCGCCTTGATCCACGACTTCATCTCCCGCTTTTCCTTCGCCGTCATGCCGCCCGCCAGATACCCCACCTTATAATCGGGGAAATACCTTTCCAGCAGGGCGTAATTCTGCGCGGCGAGCACTTCGGTGGGAGACAGATACGCCGCCTTGTGCCCGCTTTTCAGCGCCATATAGATGCCGCAAAGCGCCACCGCCGTCTTGCCGCTGCCCACGTCCCCCTGCAACAATCTGTTCATGCGCGTGGGGGATCTGAGATCGGAAAAGATCTCGTTGACCGCCCTCTTCTGCCCGTCCGTAAATTCGAAGCCGAAACGGGCGGAAAATTCCTTGACTTCCGCCGCCGTCACCCCGTATTTATGAATGCGCACGTCCTCCTTGCCCCCCTTGATGATCCGGAAGGCGGAGATCAGAATAAAATACTCTTCGAGCGCGAGCCGTTCGGAGGCGGCGTCGCGGGCGTTCATATCGGGCGGATTGTGGATGTCGTAAAAGCTCTTCGCCAGGGGCGCGAGGGCGTATTTTTCCGCCAGGGGCGAAGGGATCACGCTGTCGATATGCACCTTTTTCAGGGCCTCCGAAACGGCGTTCCGCACGACCTTCTGGGTCAGTCCCCCTTTGAGCGGATACACGGGCACGATGCCCTTCAATCGCTCGTTTTTGTCCAGCGGCTCGAAAGAGGGATTGACCATGGAGATCTGCCCGTACTTGTTCTGCACCCGCCCGTAAAAGAGATATTCGCCCGGCTTGATGCGCTCCCGCACATACGGCTGATTGAACCAGATCGCCACAAAGGGCAGCCCGTCCTGATTGCAGTACACCTTCACCGTTTTCAGGCGGGACATGTAATTGACGGGCGCGACTTTCACCACTTCGCACGCCGCCAGCACCATGTCGTTATGGTAAGCGGAACGGAGAGAGGAGCGCTCGGTCAGGTCGAGATAGGCGCGCGGATAAAAGCGGACGAGATCCTCCGCCTCAAAAACGCCGAGTTTATTGAAATCCTTTTCCCGCTTTTCGCTGATCGATCGTATCGCCGTCAGTTTCATATCCCCTCCTTTTCCGCCCCCTTCCGGGCGCTTTCCGGGCGCTTCCCGCCCTTTCCGGACGCGTTGGAATTTTGCGTTCGTCAAATCCCTGCCCCGTCCGTTTGCCGTTCCGGCTTCCCTTTTTTCCGCCCGCCGCCCGAAGGCAAAAGGACGTTTCGGAAAAAGACAAAGCGGAAGTTTCGGCGCCGCCGCTCCTCCCGCTCCTTCGTCCTATGTACGCCGCTTTTATGCGGCAAAAAACATAAATTTCAATTTATACGTTTATTCCAGAGAGATGATGTAATAGTACACCGGCTGACCGCCGCTGTGATAATCGACGTCGCAGTCGGGGTACTTTTCGGCGATGGTCGCGCACAGCGCCGCCGCCTCTTCCTCCTTGACGTCCTCCCCGTAATAGAGGGTGATGACCTGCTGGGAATCCTCCTTCATATGCTCGATGAGTTTGAGCGTCGTCTCTTCGACGGAAGAGGACTTGGCGAGAATCTTCTTGTCGTTCAGGCCGATGATGTCCCCCTGCTTGATGGAAAATCCGTTCAGGGTGGTGGTGCGCACCGCATAGGTGACCTGCCCCGCCTTGACGTTGTCCATCGCGTGGATCATGTTGGTCTTGTTCTCCTCCACGCTCGCTTCGGGATTGAATTCGAGCGCCGCCGTAAATCCCTGGGGCACGTTCTTGGTGGGGATGACGTGGATCACGCGGTTTTCGACGAGGGAGCGCGCCTGCTCCGCCGCCAGAATGATGTTTTTATTGTTGGGGAAGACAAAGATGTTCTTGGCGTTTATCTTCTGCGCCGCCGTGGCGATGTCGCTCGCGGAGGGGTTCATCGTCTGTCCGCCCTCTATCACGCGGTCGACGAACAGGTCTTTGAAGATGTCGGCAAGCCCCTGCCCCGCGCAGATGGCGAGCATCCCCATCTCCTTTTTCTCCGCCTCCCGCTTGGCGCGCAGCTGGCGGTTCTGTTCGAGCATGTTTTCGATCTTGGGTCTGTCCAACTCGCCCAATTCCAGCGCATAGGTCAGCGCCACGCCCGGCATATTGGTATGGACGTGCACTTTCACCATTTCCAGATCGCCGATGCAGATGACGCTGTCGCCGAGCCGCATCAGGCGCTCGCGCAGGCGGTCGATGTCCGCAAGGGTGGTGCTCTTTTTCAGATTGATGATGAAAAATTCCGTGCAATAGGCGAATTGGATCTCGCCGAGGTCGAGATTGATGATGTCGGAATTGTCCCCGAACTCCGCCTCCGGCTTCTCCTCCGCCTGCGTCTGGATGTCCGCGCCGACGTCCTCTCCCGTGAGGGAGGCGAGGAAGCCGCGCATGATAGTCATCAGACCCACGCCGCCGCTGTCCACGACGCCCGCCTTTTTGAGGACGGGCAGAAGCTCGGGCGTCTTGGCGAGGGCTTTGTCCCCCTCTTCGATGACCGCCGCGAAGAACTCTTCGAAATTCTTCTTTTTGGACGCGAGTTTGCCCGCGCTTTCGCTCATCATGCGCACGACGGTGAGGATGGTGCCCTCCTTGGGCACGGACACGGCGCCGTAGGCGACCTTGGTGCCCGCTTCCATCGCCTTGGCAAAGGTCCTGGTGTCGAACTCCTTGCCGCATTCGCGGAGGACGGAGCAGATGCCGCGCAAAATCTGGGACAGAATGACGCCGGAATTGCCGCGGGCGCCTTTGAGCGCGCCCTTGGACACGCTGTCGCACACTTCCATGAAGGCGTTGGACGGGCAGGCGGTCATCTCCTTGACCGCCGACTGCATGGTCAGGGACATATTGGTGCCCGTATCCCCGTCGGGAACGGGGAAGACGTTGAGGGCGTCCACCTTTGCCCGGTTGTTTTCCAGCAATCGCGCACCGACGGTGATCATCTTGCGGAATTCGGTGCTGTTTATCGTTTTCTGCATTATACAGACTCCTTTGAATGGAAAAATAAAGAAGGGGTATACTGCCGCCGGACGGCGAAAAACGCAAAATACACGGGCCGATGAAAATCGACCGGTTTCAAAGATTGAAAAATACGGGAAAAAGCGCGGACCGAAAGAGCCGCGCGCGTCGTTTTTACAGTTTTACCCCTATGACGTTGACGTTGACGGTATCCACGATCATGCCGGTGAACTTTTCCACGCGGTACTTGACGGATTCCTTCAAGGATTCGGCGACGGCGTTTATGGAGACGCCGTATTTTATGACAACGTACAGGTCGATATAAATTCTGTTGCCGGAGGTGGTCACCTTGACGCCCCTGCCGCCCGAATCCTTTTTGAGGAGCTCGGACAGACTGTCGGTAAAACGGCGCGAGACCATCTCCACAATGCCGTAACCCTCCATTGCGGTATGGGACGCCACCTTGGCGATGGCGAGATCGGATATGGATATTTTGCCATAGGCATTGCTCGTATTGACAGACATAAGTATCCTCCGGTTGACTTTTATTTTACAACATTTGTACGCGGAATGCAAGCAAAACCTTCCCCTTTCAAATATTTTTTTATTTTTTTGTCGTTTGCGGGGCGTTTTTGATTGCTTTTTTCCCCGATTCATGCTATATTATCTATGCTCGCTTTCCGGGAAAGCCCGGAGGCGTTCGATTTTTGCGGTAATTTATCCCGATCGGAGGTGTTTCATATGTCGAGAGTATGCAGTATCTGCGGTAAGGGGCAGACGAGCGGCAACAACGTCAGCCATTCCAAGCGCAGAACGAGAAGAACGTTCAAGGCAAACGTCCAGAAGGTCTCCTTCGTGCAGGACGGAAAGGAGCAGAAGGGCTACGTATGCACCCGCTGCCTGAAAAAGACGGAGAGGGCATAACCCTTTGTTTTCGTCGCTTTTCTTTTGCAAAGCAAAACAAAAGCGACGATTTCTTTCGAAAATCTTACAGGACAGACACCGGCGGCACGCCGCGTTTTTACGCGGCTGACTGCCGGTTTCTTTCCTCTCTCGCGGCTCTGCCGCTCGTTTCACCTTGTTTCCGTCTTTCACAAGGGCAAAAATCCCATAACAAGTGAAGGGATTTTTGCAAAATTCTCCGTTTCGTCGCTTTTCTTTTGCGAAGCAAAACAAAAGCGACGATTTCTTTCGAAAATCTTACAGGACAGACACCGGCGGCACGCCGCGTTTTTACGCGGCTGACTGCCGGTTTCTTT
>DVGN01000049.1 GCA_018712725.1 Candidatus Scatosoma pullicola | reverse complement strand
CGGCAAATAAGGAGACGAGAAAATGGCAACGAACATGAATAAGAAGACCCAGCGGGTGGAAGAAAAGAGAGAAAAACGCCCCTATGCGGTCGCGAAATATGTGAGAGTTTCCCCTTACAAAGTCAGGACGGTGCTCGCCCTGATCCGCGGCAAGAGCTATCGGGAGGCGAAAGCCATTCTCGAACACGTCACGAACGGCAGCGCGCTCGCGGTCAAGAAAGTGCTGATGAGCGCGGCGGCGAACGCCGAGCACAACCAGGGCATGGACAGGGAGGACCTGTTCGTCGCGGCGTGCTATGCGGACGGCGGGCAGATGCTGAAGAGAATGCAGCCCGTCTCCAAGGGCAGGGGCCACGCGATATTGAAGAGAACCAGCCACATCACGGTGATCCTGGACGTCAAGAAATTGGAAGGAGAAATATAATGGGACAGAAAGTGAATCCTCACGGACTTAGAGTCGGAATTATCAACGGTTGGAATACCCAGTGGTATGCCGACAAGAAAGAGTTTTCGAAATATCTGAAAGAGGACAACGTGATCCGCACCTTCCTCAAAAAGAAGTACTATTCCGCGGCGATCAGCAAGATCCTGATCGAGCGGGCGGCTTCGAGGATCATCGTCACCGTGTACACCGCCCGTCCCGGCGTCATCATCGGCAAAGCGGGCGCGGAAGTGGAGAACATCAAGAAGGATCTCGCCCGCCTCACGGGCGGCAAGTCCGTCAGCATCAACATCACCGAAGTGCGTAAGCCCGACTGCGACGCGCAGCTGGTGGCGGAGAGCGTGGCGGCGCAGCTTGAAAAGCGCATGTCCTTCCGCCGTTCCATGAAGCAGGCGATCGGCCGCTCCATGCGCGCGGGCGTCAAGGGCATCAAAATGATGGTCAGCGGCCGTCTGGACGGCGCGGAAATCGCGCGCTGCGAGCAGTATCACGAGGGTTCCATTCCTCTGCAGACGCTGCGCGCGGACATCGATTACGGTCTGGCGGAAGCGCATACGACGTTCGGCATGATCGGCGTCAAGTGCTGGATCTACAAGGGCGAAGTTCTGAAGAGCGCGCCCGGCAAGCCCCGGCAGGCTGAAGGAGGAGAGCAGTAAATGTTAATTCCCAAGAGAGTGAAGAGAAGAAAGCAGCACAAAGGCAGAATGACCGGCGCTGCGCATAAGGGCAATACCGTCGCTTACGGGGAATACGGACTTGTCGCCGAAGAGTGCGGCTGGATCAAGTCCAACCAGATCGAAGCCGCCCGTATCGCGATGACGAGATTCATCAAGCGCGGCGGCAAGGTCTGGATCGACATCTTCCCCCACAAGCCCATCACGAAGCACCCCGCCGAAGCCCGTATGGGTTCCGGTAAGGGCAACGTCGAATACTGGGTCGCGGTGGTGAAGCCGGGCAGAGTGATGTTCGAAATGGCGGGCGTGAGCGAAGCGGACGCAAGGGAAGCGATGCGGCTGGCCGGGAACAAGCTGCCCGTCAAGTGCAAGTTTGTCAAAAAAGAAGCGGCTCCCGCGGCTGCGGAGCAGGCTGAAGGCGGTGAACAGAAATGAAAGCAAAAGAAGTCAAAGAGATGACGAGCGCCGAGCTCACGGCGAAACTTGCGGAACTCAAAAGCGAACTTTTCAATCTCCGTTTCCGTCAGGCGAGCGGGCAGCTTGAAAGCCCGATCTCCATCAGGACCTGCAAGAGGGACATCGCGCGCGTGAACACGGAGATCCGCGCGAGGGAACTCAAGGCGTAACGAGGAGGAGCAATCATGGAAAGAAATCTTAGAAAAGAGAGAATCGGACTTGTGGTGTCCGACAAGATGGATAAGACGGTCGTGGTGGAAATCACGGACAGGAGCAAGCATCCCCTCTATAAAAAGACCGTCACCAAGACCAAGCGGCTCAAGGCGCACGACGAAGAGAACGAGTGCGGCGTGGGCGACAAGGTGCGGATCGTCGAGACGAGAAAGCTCAGCAAGGACAAGAACTGGAGAGTTGCCGAAATCGTCGAGAGGGCCAAGTAATTTAAGGAGATAACGAGTTATGATACAACCTCAGAGCAGACTGAAAGCGGCCGACAATTCGGGCGCAAAAGAGCTTATGTGCATCAGAGTGCTTGGCGGCTCCTTCCGTAAAACCGGCAATATCGGCGATGTGATCGTGGCGAGCGTGAAATCGGCTGCCCCCGGCGGCTCGGTGAAGAAAGGCGACGTCGTGAAAGCGGTCATCGTCAGAAGTTCCAAGGGAATCAGAAGGGCGGACGGCACCTTCGTCAAATTCGACGACAACGCGGCGGTCATCATCGACAGCCAGAAACAGCCCAAGGGCACCCGTATCTTCGGGCCGATCGCCAGGGAACTGAGAGATAAGGATTACATGAAGATTATCTCCCTCGCTCCCGAAGTGCTGTAATTCGTCAGGAGGAAGAAACAATGAACGTAAAAATCAATGATAACGTACTTGTTATTGCCGGCAAAGACAAGGGCAAACAGGGAAAAATCCTTGCCACATCCCCCAAGGCGAATACGGTCGTCGTAGAAGGCGTGCGCATTCAGAAGAAGCACGAGAAGGCGAGAAAGGCGAACGAGACGAGTAAGATCGTCTCCGAACCGGGCCCCATCGACGCCTCCAACGTCATGGTCGTGTGCCCGACCTGCGGCAAAGCGACGCGGGTGAAGCACGCTGTCGTGGACGGAAAGAAAGTCCGCGTATGCGGCGCCAGAAAAGCGGACGGAACGGTCTGCGGCGCGGTGCTCGACAAGGCGTATGCGGGCAAGGCGAAAGCCGCTCCCGCGGCGGCGGAACAGGCGCCCAAGAAGCGCGTGAGAAAGCGCGCGGCGAAGGCGGCTGCCGAAACCACCGAGACGGAGAACAAGTAACGAGGTAGAGACATGGCAGAGAAAGTTTATAAAAACAGAGTCAAAGAAAAGTACGAAAAAGAAGTAGTGCCTTTCCTCATGAAGAAATTCGGATACAAATCCGTGATGCAATGTCCCAAGCTCGTGAAGATCGTGATCAATACCGGTCTCGGCGACATCAAGGACAACGCGAAGTCCATCCAGACGACGGAGAACGAGATCAAGTTGATTTCCGGACAGAAGCCCATCCTCACCAAGGCGAAGAAATCGGTCGCCAACTTCAAGGTGAGAGAGGGGCAGACGGTCGGCATCAAGGTGACCCTCCGCGGCGACAGGATGTACGATTTCTACGACAAGTTCATCTCCATCGCGCTCCCTCGCACGAGGGACTTCCGCGGGGTTTCCGACAAGGCCTTCGACGGCCGCGGGAACTATTCGGTGGGGCTTAAAGAGCAGCTCATCTTCCCCGAAATCACCTACGATCAGGTGGAGAAGATCCGGGGCATGGACATCTGCATCGTGACCACCGCGAACACGGACGAAGAGGCGAGAGAGCTGCTCCGCGCGCTCGGCATGCCTTTCAAGAAGTAAGGAGAGACGAACATGGCAAAGAAGTCAATGATCAATAAACAGCAGAGAACGCCCAAGTATTCCACGAGAGCGTACACGAGATGCTCCATCTGCGGCAGACCGCACGCGGTGCTGCGCAAGTACGGCGTGTGCCGTATCTGCTTCCGCAATCTCGCGTACAAGGGAGAGATCCCCGGCGTGCGGAAGTCGAGCTGGTAACAGGAGGAAACGAACATGACAGATCCTATCGCAGATATGCTCACAAGAATCAGAAACGCGATCACGGCGAAGAAGGAGACGGTGGAAATCCCCGCTTCCAACATGAAGAAGGCGATCGCGGACATCCTCCTTTCCGAAGGGTACGTAAAAGACGTGAAGATCGTCGAAGACGGTTATAACGGGAAGATCGCAATCACGCTGAAATACAGCGACAAGAAGTCGGTCATCACCGGGCTTAAAAGGATCTCCAAACCGGGTCTGCGCACCTATTCGGGCGTGGAAGACATGCCCAAAGTGCTCAACGGTCTGGGGACGGTCATCCTGTCCACGAACAAGGGCATCCTGACGGGCAAGCAGGCGAAAGCGGCGGGCGTCGGCGGCGAAGTCCTCTGCTACGTGTGGTAAACGGAGGGTAACGACTATGTCAAGAATCGGTAAAATGCCCATCGCGGTCCCCGCGGGAGTAACTATGGAATTCAAGGACAAGGTCGTGACGGTCAAAGGCCCCAAGGGCACTTTGTCGCGCGACGTGTCCGGCAATCTCGACATCGCGGTCGAGAACGGCCATATCGTCCTCAAAACGCTGGACGAAAGCGCCGAGACGAACGCCCGTCACGGGCTGTACAGGGCGCTGCTCGCCGGCATGGTGAAGGGCGTCACGGACGGCTTCACGAAGGGGCTGGAAGTCAAGGGCGTCGGCTGGAAGGCGCAGGCGCAGGGGAACAAGCTCGTCCTCAACGTCGGCTATTCCCACCCCGTCGAAATCACGGCTCCCGAAGGGATCAAGTTCGAGTGCCCCTCCCTCACCGAAATCACGGTTTCCGGGATCAGCAAAGAACTCGTCGGCCAGACGGCGGCGAACATCCGGAAGGTCAGGGAACCCGAACCTTATCACGGCTACGGCATCCGCTACAAGGGCGAATACGTCGAGCATAAGGAAGGCAAGACTTCCGGCAAGGGCAAGAAATAAGGAGCGTTAAAGTATGATTTCGAAAATCGATAAAAATACGGTCAGACAGAAACGTCATGCCCGTGTCAGGAAGACGGTCACGGGGACGGCGGATACCCCCCGCATGAACGTATACAGGAGCCTCAATCACATCTATGTCCAGGTGATCGACGATCGTCCCGGCGACGCGAAGGGCGGCGTTACGCTGGCTTCCGCGTCCACGATGGACAAAGCCGTCAAGGAGAAGATCGCGGGGCTGAGCAAGACGGACGCTGCCAAAGTGGTCGGCGCCACCGCCGCGGAAAGGGCGATGGCGAAGGGCATCGAAACGGTTGTTTTCGACAGAGGCGGCTATCTTTACACGGGACGTGTGAAGGCGGTCGCAGACGGCGCGAGAGAAGCCGGACTTAAATTCTGAGAGGAGAGACGACAATGGCAGACGAAAAAAGAGAAAACAGAAGGCCGCAGCGCAGACAGGCGGAGGACGACGGACTCATCAAGAAGCTCATCGAGGTCAACCGCGTCTCCAAGACGGTCAAGGGCGGCAAGAATATGCGCTTTGCGGCGCTCGTGGTCGTCGGCGACGGCGCCGGCAAAGTGGGCGTCGGCACCGGCAAGGCGCGCGAAGTGCCCGAAGCGATCGAGAAAGCCACCCTGCGCGCCAAGAAGAACATGAATGCCGTCGCGGTGGTGGACAACACCATTCCTCATCAGGTGATCGGCAGATTCGGCCGCGGCGCGGTGCTCATGATGCCCGCTGCCGAAGGTACCGGCGTGATCGCGGGCGGTCCCGTCCGTGCGGTCATGGAAGCGGTCGGCATCAAGAACATCCGCACCAAGTCCCACGGCACCCAGAATCCCGGCAACTGCGTCAAGGCGACGGTCGCGGGGCTCATGGAGCTGAAAACGGTGGAACAGGTGGCGGCGCTGCGCGGTAAAGCCGTGGAAGAAATTCTGGGCTGAGGAGGAAGGATATGGCTAAAATCAAAGTGACGCTCGTAAAGAGCACCATCGGCGAAGTCGCGGGGGTGAAAGCCACCGTGGCGGCGCTGGGATTGCGCAAGATCCGTTCTTCGAGCGTGCTCGAAGATACGCCCGCGATTCAGGGGATGATCCGGAAGGTTCGGCATCTCGTGAAGACTGAAACTGTTCAAGGAGACTGATCAATGAGAATAGATACGCTTTCTCCCGCAGAGGGAGCAGTAAGATCCGTCAAGAGGCTGGGCCGGGGAATCGGTTCGGGTCAGGGCAAGACGGCGGGCAAAGGTCACAAGGGTCAGTGGGCGCGTTCGGGCGGCGGCGTTCGTCCCGGATTCGAAGGCGGTCAGATGCCCATCGCGCGCCGTGTGCCCAAGAGAGGGTTTAACCACAACGCGAAAAAGAATTACGTCATCGTCAATCTTTCCGATCTTGCGGAACTTCCCGCGGGGACGGTGGTCGATTACGATTTCGTCATGGAAAACGGGCTTGCGAAGGCAGTCAAGAACAACTGCGGACTCAAAGTGCTGGGCAGCGGCGAGATAAAGGTCGCGCTCACCGTCAAAGCGGCGAAATTTTCCGCTTCCGCCAAAGAGGCGATCGAAGCGGCGAAGGGGACTGCGGAGGTCCAGGAATAAATAAACGATGCGCGGAAGATTGCCCCGCGGGGCGATTTTCCGTGGTTCGCGTTTATTTCCGTAATACGCCGCGTATGGTTTACGCGGCTCCGATGGGCGGGGGTGCTGTGTCATTGACCTCCTGTCGAAAAATCCGTTCGGAAAACGGCGCCCGGACATCCGCGGCTGCCGGCTGCGTCCGACGTCGGGCGGGGTTTCCGGACTTAACCCTATATCGGAGACTACTATGTTACAAACCTTAATCAATGCTTTCAAGGTCAAGGACATCCGCCGGAAGGTGCTGATGATGCTTTTGCTGCTGCTGGTTTTCCGCATCGGCTGCTACATCCCCGTTCCCGGTCTCGACCATTCGGTGTTTTCCGAGCTGTTTGACAGCACTTCGGAAAACTCCAATGCGTTCCTCACGCTGATGAGCAGCATCACGGGCGGCGCGCTCGCCAACGGCACGCTGTTCGCGCTCGGTATCGGGCCGTACATCAACGCGTCCATTATCATGCAGCTGCTCTGCGTGGGCATCCCTCCCCTCGAACGCCTCTCCAAACAGGGCGAAGAGGGCAGAAAGAAGATTTCGCAATATACCCGTTATCTCACGATTTTGCTCGCCGTCATCCAATCGGTCGGCATCATCGTCAATTTCGCGAATTCGGAAGGGGCGATTCAGGCTTCCCTCTTCTTCGATCAGACCTGGCTTGCCGGGCTGTTCATGACCATCGTCTATACGGCGGGCGCCCTGCTCGTGATGTGGCTGGGCGAACGCATCACCGATTACGGCGTCGGCAACGGTCAGTCCATGATCATCTTCGTGGGTATTCTCTCCACGGCGGGACAGCAGATCGTCCGGAAAGTCATCGAGATGACTTCCGACATCAACGTCATCTGGGAGCTGATCGCCTTTATAATCGTCTGCGTGGTCCTGTTCTTCGCGATCATCTACGTCGACCTTTCCGAAAGAAAGGTTCCCGTGCAGTATGCCAAGCAGATCAAGGGCAGAAAGATGTACGGCGGACAGTCGTCCGTGATCCCCATCCGGATCTCGGGCAGCGGCGTCATGCCCCTTATCTTTGCCTTCTCGATCATCAGTTTCCCGCAGATGCTTTCCAGCCTCTTCTGGCCGGGCAGCGCGTTCGATGATTTCCTCACCAACTGGTTCTCCGGTTCGGCGACGAACGTTGCGGGGCGCATCATCTACTCGGTGGTTCTCTGCCTGCTCATCTTCGGATTCTCCTTCTTCTATGCACAGATGCAGTTCAATCCGGAGGACATCTCCAAGAGCATCCAGCAGAACGGCGGCTTCATCCAGGGCATCCGCCCGGGCAAAGCCACGGAGGCGTACTTAAAGAAGATATCCAACCGCATCACGCTGTTCGGAGCCATCTATCTTTCCCTCGTCGCCTTCATCCCGTCCCTGCTCTTCGCATGGGCTTCCTACGACCTCGTCAACGTGTTCTCCACGACGGGTATCCTCATCGTGGTTTCGGTGGCGATGGAATTCGAGAAGCAGCTGCAGGCGCAGATGATGATGAAGAATTACAAAGGATTCCTGAAATAAGAACAAAACGGGCGTCCGCACCCCCAAGGCGTGCGGACGCGAAAATCCTGTAAGGGAGTTATGCGATGAACATCATTTTGCTCGGCGCGCCCGGCGCCGGAAAGGGCACCCAGGCGACCCGCATTTCCGATCGGTACGGACTGCCGCACATCTCGACGGGGGACATCTTCCGCGAGAACATCAAAAACGGCACCCCCATCGGGCTGCTCGCCAAATCGTACACGGACAAGGGACAGCTCGTCCCCGACGAAGTGACCTGCGAGATCGTCAAAGACAGGCTCGCGAAAGAGGACTGCAAAAACGGCTATCTTCTGGACGGCTTTCCCCGCACCCTCGTGCAGGCGGAGGCGCTGGACAAATTCGCGACGATCGACGCGGTCATCAATATCAACATCGATTTTTCCCTGCTCATGGCGCGGCTGTGCGGCAGGCGGGTGTGCCGGGACTGCGGCGAGAGCTATCACGTCTCCACGCTGAACGGCAGGACGACCTGCGAGCGGTGCGGCGGCGAGCTGTATCAGCGCAAGGACGATAACCCCGAAACGGTGGAGAGCCGGCTGAAAGTATATACCGAGCAGACGGCGCCCCTCATCGATTATTACACCCGCAAGGGCATCATCCTCAATTTCACGGGCACGGACGCGCCTCCCGAAGTGCTTTCGGGCGAGATATTCGCCGAACTCGACAAACGGATCGGCAGGAAATGATTTTTGTCAAAAGCGAAAAAGAAATCGATCTGATGCGGGAACCCTGCCGGATCGTCAAAGAGACGCTGGCGTTCGTGGGCTCGAAGATCAAAGCGGGCATGACGACCAAGGAAGTGGACGAACTCGTCGACCGGTACATCCGTTCGGAGGGGGCGTATCCCTCCTGTCTCGGCTACGAAGGGTACCCGGCGGCCGCCTGCATATCCGTCAACGACGTCGTCGTCCACGGCATTCCCGACGACGAAACCGTCCTCAGAGACGGGGACATCGTGAGCGTCGATCTGTGCGCCTATAAAAACGGCTACCACGGCGACGGGTGCAGAACTTTCTGCATCGGCGAAGTGTCGCCCGAAGTGAAACAGCTCGTCCGCGTGACGGAGGAATGCTTTTTCAAGGGCATCGAAGGCCTGCGCGCCGGCACCCCCCTCTACGACATCGGGTACCGGGTGCAGCGGCATGCCGAATCGTTCGGCTACGGCGTGATCCGCGCCTATACGGGTCACGGCATCGGCAGGGAGATGCACGAAGATCCTTCCGTTCCCAATTACGGGCGGCAGGGCACGGGGGTGCGCCTCAAAGCGGGCATCGTGCTGTGCGTCGAGCCGATGATCGCGATGGGCGATTATCATCTCAGAATCCTGCCCGACGGCTGGGGCGCGGTTACGAAGGACGGAAAACCGGCGGCGCATTACGAGAATACGTTGGTGATCCGCGAAGACGGCGTCGAAATACTCACCCTGTGAGCGCGGCGCCATACGGAGAGCAAACAAAAAATCGGAGGAAATTTTTGTGTCCAAAGACGATGTGATCGAAGCGGAGGGCAAAGTCATAGAGGCGCTGCCCAACGCCACCTTCAAAGTGAAACTTTCCAACGGCTATGTCATCACGGCGTACATTTCCGGGAAACTGAGAATGAATTACATCCGCATTCTCGAAGGCGATAACGTCAAGCTGGAAATGAGCCCGTACGACCTGACCAAGGGCAGGATCACCTGGCGGAGCAAGTCGTAAGGCCTCCGCGGCAACAATTCTAATCAAGGAGAAAAGACAATGAAAGTGAGACCTTCTGTAAAACCCATGTGCGACAAGTGCAAAGTCATCAAGAGAAACGGCAGGGTGATGGTCATCTGCTCCAAGAGCAAGAGCCACAAACAGAGACAAGGCTGATAAAAACGCTTGACATTCCCCGGAAAAATATGGTATAATGTTTCTATGCGGCTGAAAACGGGGAAAGGGGGCGCAAAAATTGCGTCCGGAAGCCGGAAAAAGGCATGCGGCAGACTGATTTTCCGTAAAATTTTTACGGAAATCGGTTTTGTTTGCGTCTAAAAAGAAAATTTTCGGCTTTTGCCACAAAAATAATACGGCGGGGCGAAAGGGCATTTTCCACTGCCCGGACGAGCCGTCTGTTCGCGATAGATATTTCGATAAAACAACGAGAAACAACACGGAAAATCAAACGGAGGTTTAGAAATCAATGGCACGTATTGCCGGTGTGGATTTACCCAGAGAGAAGAGAGTGGAGATCGGTCTCACCTACATTTACGGGATCGGTCTTACGACGTCCAAGAAAATCCTTGCCGCGACGGGGATCAATCCCGACACGCGCGTGAAGGATCTGGACGAAAACGACGTCTCCAAACTGAGAGAATATATCGATCATAACCTGCATGTGGAAGGCGAACTTCGCAGCGAAGTTTCCCTCAACATCAAGCGGCTGATGGAAATCGGCTGCTATCGCGGCATCCGTCACAGAAAGGGGCTTCCCGTCCGCGGGCAGAGCACCAAGCGGAACGCGCATACCCGCAAGGGTCCCGCGCGCGCGATTGCGGGCAAGAAGAAGTAATACAGGAGGAGAAAAGTTATGGCAGACAACAAAAACGCTAAGAAGACGTCGGCTCCTCGCAAGCGTAAAGAACTCAAAAAAGTAGACAAGGGACAGGTGCATATCCAGTCTTCGTTCAACAATACCCTGGTCACGATTACGGACATGAGCGGGAACGCGGTTTCCTGGTCGAGCGCGGGTTCGCTCGGCTACAAGGGCAGCCGTAAAGGCACTCCGTTCGCGGCGCAGATGGCTGCGGAAACGGCGGCAAAGGCCGCGAAAGAACACGGGCTGAGAAGCGTCGAGGTCTATGTCAAAGGACCGGGCGCGGGCAGGGAATCCGCCATCCGCGCGTTGGCGGCGTGCGATCTGGAGATCACGCTGATCTCCGACGTTTCCCCCATTCCCCACAACGGCTGCAGACCGCCCAAGCGTCGCAGAGTTTAATCAGGAGGCACCAAAATGGCAGTATACAGAGAAGCAAAATGCAAACTTTGCAGAAGAGAGGGCGCGAAGCTGTTCCTGAAAGGGGATAAGTGCTACATGGAGAAGTGCCCGTTCAACAAGCGCCCGGTGGCGCCCGGTCAGCACGGCGCCGGCCGCAAGAAGGTTTCCGAATACGGGCTGCAGCTGCGCGAAAAGCAGAAGACCAAGAGAATTTACGGCGTCCAGGAAGGACAGTTCCGCAAGTATTACGAGATGGCGGACCGCATGAAGGGGGTCACGGGCGAAAACATGCTCTCCCTTTTGGAGCGGCGCCTGGACAACGTGGTGTACCGCATGGGCATCGCGCCTTCCCGCACGCAGGCGCGCCAGGTCGTCAATCACGCGCACATCGCCGTGAACGGAAAGACGGTCACCATTCCCTCCTACATTGTGAAGGCGGGCGACGTCGTGGTCGTCAAGGAAAACCGCAAGGGCAACAAGTATTTTACGGCGCTCAAAGAGACCAAAGCTGGCTCCAACATGCCGAAGTGGGTGGAGTTCGACAGAGAAAAATTAGAAGGAAAGGTATTGGCGCTCCCGACGAGAGAGGATATCGACAGCCAGATCGCGGAGCATATGATTGTCGAGTTGTACTCCAAATAATCGAACGGTATAAGGAGGTAGCATAATGATCGAAATGGATATGCCAAAACTCGAAGTGCTCGAAAACGACGATTTCCACGCGAAGGTCGTCTGCGAGCCCTTGGAGAAAGGTTTCGGTCTTACCATAGGAAACTGCCTTAGAAGAATCCTGCTCTCCGCCCTGCCCGGCGCGGCTGTGGAAGGGATCAAATTTTTGGACGGCAGCGTAAAGCACGAGTTTTCCGCGGTCGCGGGGATCAAGGAGGATGTGACGGAAATCATCCTCAATCTCAAATCGCTCGCCATCAAGACAAAGGTCATCGACAAGGACTACGAAAAGGTTCTGCACATCTATAAGGAAGGTCCCGCGGTGCTCACCGGCGAAGACCTCAACGTGGATGCGGAAATCGAAGTCATCAACAAAGATCAGTATATCTGCACGATCGACGAAGGCGGCAAGTTCGACGCGGAGCTGACGATCGGCCGCGGCAGGGGCTATAAACCCGCCAAGGAAAACAAGCAGCCCGTCATCGATTATATCGCGGTCGATTCCATCTACACCCCCGTACAGAAAGTCAACTATACGGTGGAGCCCACCCGCGTGGGGCAGGCGGTGGACTACGACAAACTCACCCTCGAAGTGTGGACGGACGGGACGTTCTCCGGGAAGGAGATCATTTCGCTCGCCGCGAAGATCATGCAGGACCACATCAATCTGTTCGTCAACCTCTCCGACACGATCAAGGGAATGGACATTCTCGTCAAGACGGAGGACGACAAACAGCAGCAGGTTCTCAAAATGGCGATCGAAGAGATGGATCTGTCCGTCCGTTCGTACAACTGCTTGAAGAGAGCCAACATTCACACGGTAGAAGATTTAACCAAAAAGACGGAAGACGATATGCTCAAGGTGCGCAACCTCGGCAGAAAATCTCTGGACGAAGTCATCCAGAAGCTGGAGTCTTACGGTCTGTCATTAAGCAAACAGGAGGATTAACATTATGCCCGGCAAATTGGGAAGAACGTCCAAACAGCGGAATGCCCTTTTGAGAAATCAGGCTTCCCAGCTCCTTTGGTACGGCCGCATCGAGACGACTGCCGCCAAGGCGAAGGAACTTCGGCCGTATGTCGAAAAACTCATCACCAAAGCCGTCAATACCTATGACGACAATATCGAATTCAAGATCACCCAGACGGATAAGAAAGGCAAGGAAATCAAGGCGACCAACATCAAAGACGGTCCCAGGAAGCTCGCCGCCCGCCGCGCGATCATGGCGAAGACCTATGATTTGCAGGAGATCAAAGGGTTCAACGAGAAGAAGAGCGCCTATAAAGAGCGCACCAAGGACGTCCAGCATCCCCTGATGGACAAACTCTTCAACGAGATCGCCCCCAAGTATGCGGCGAGAAAGGAAGAGCTCGGTCAGGGCGGCGGCTATACGAGGATTTACCTCCTCGGCGAACGCCGCGGCGACGGTTCGGAAACCGCCGTCATCGAATTGGTCTGAGACGGATAACCGGATGTAAGATGTGCCCGCCCGCGAATTTTCGCGGGCGGGCAGTTTTTATTCGGGAGCCGGGACAATCCCTCAGTCATGCTTGACAATCCCTCAGTCATGCTTGCGCATGCCAGCTCCCTTTGCACAAGGGAGCTAAGGAGTGTGGGTGGGCGTGCGTCGACAGCTTTTGCGCAAGGGAGCCAAGGCATGGGGCGGTTCGCCGATTCCTCATGCTTTCCATTTAGAAAAGGAAAGTGCCCTTGCCCATGCCTCCCCTTATGGTAGGGGGATGCGGCGTCGCCTTTCTCTCATGCCTCCCCTTATGGTAGGAGGATGCGGCGTCGCCTCTCTCATACCTCCCCTTATGGTAGGAGGATGCGGCGTCGCCTTTCTCTCATGCCTCCCCTTATGGTAAGGGGAGGTGTCACGAAGTGACGGAGGGGATAAGAAAGCCCGTTTTCGATACGACAAATTAAAAGTCGGAAATCAATCCGCAAAAGGGGAGGGCGGGGATCTGACGACGGCGATTGCGGGCGGAAATGCGCGGATTGTACAGAAAGGACGGGACAGAGGCGCGGATATTCGGGATTTTCCATATTGACAAAAGGCGCGGAATATGCTATAATACAGAAAAGCATTTCCCGAAAGGGAAAGGGAGGAAAAAAGAAAATGATACGGCTTTCGGCGTTTTCGGACGAAGCGGCGAGCGACCTTTCCGGTCAGATCTCGGCGCTGAAACGCAACGGCATCGGCTATACCGAACTTCGGAGCATAGACGGCAAAAACGTCGCGAAATTTACGGAGGCGGAGGCGAAGGAATACGCGAAGCGGCTGGCGGGCGAAGGCGTCGCGGTATGGGCGATCGGCTCTCCCCTGGGTAAGGTGGACATCGATACGGATTTTTCCGCCTGTCTCGACGAAGTGAAACACGTCTGCGCGCTGGCAAACATTTTCGGAACGGACAAAATCCGGGTGTTCAGCTTTTTCAACGCCTATGAAAAGAGGGGGCAGGTATTTGATTACCTGTCGGGAATGGCGGAGACGGCGGCAGAGTACGGCGCGGGGCTGTACCACGAAAACGAAAAGGAAGTGTACGGCGACACGGCGGCGCGGGTGCTGGAACTGATGGCGAACGTCCGGGGGCTGAAATTCGTGTACGACCCCGCCAATTACATACAGGTGGGGGAGGACGCGGACACCACCCTTTCCCTTTTGCATGCGCGGAGCGATTATTTCCATATCAAAGACGTCGTAAAAGAGACGGGAGAACTCGTTCCGGCGGGGCAGGGGAGCGGCGAGATCGCAAAACTCATCGGGATGATCGACGGGGACAAGACGTTGACCTTGGAGCCGCACCTCGCCGTGTTCAGCGGATATGCCGACATCGACCATACGGAGATGAAGCACAGATTTGCCTTTTCGAGCAATGCCGAAGCGTTCGACGCGGCGGCGCGGGCTTTGAAGGACCTGCTCTTTGCCGCGGGCTACCGGGAAGAAAAGGGCGGTTTTGTGCGCTGAAACAAAGCGTTAAATACAATCCGATAAAATCTGCGCCCCCGAAAACAGTCGTTTTCGGGGGCGTCCTGATATATGTAAATCACTCTTGTTCGGAAAGCCGTTTCAAAAACTGGTCCGGCGTATAAACGGGAAGGGGAGATTTGGAAAAATCCCGTTCGTTCCGCGTCACGATGCAATCCGTCTCTGTGCGGACGGCGGTTTCGACCATGACGGCGTATTCGTAATCGGAAACGGGAGAAAGCACGGCTTTCCGGCAGTCGATGTCCGCGGTATCCGATGCGTCAAAGAGCGTAAAAAGTTTGTTCAACACGTCGCGCGAAGCTTTGTCGCTGTGCGTGTGGCGGTGCAGAAGATAATAAATGTCGGCGCACGCCTTTGCCGTGATATAGCCGAGAAAGGCGTTGTTTGCGGCGGCGAGAAATATATCCTGTGCGTCCTTCGCAAACGGCTCCCGCGATTGCAGGGCATCCAGAACGACGCAGGTGTCCAGCAAAACCCTCATAACTTGTTTGCCCTCTCTTCGCGCGCTTTTTCCAAAGTCATATCGGCGGGCAGAACGCCGAACAGCGATTTTGCAATATCGACGCGCTCCTGAAATGGGTTGGTCAGCTTGGAAATGACCTTTCCGTTCCGGGTGATATAGACATCCTCCGTGGCAGAGAGCTGTAAATATTTGCTCAGATTGTTTTTCAGTTCGGTTGCCGTAATGGACATGATGACACCTCCTTGTCTGTTTTGTACTATTATATCGCAAAATGTACGATTTTGTTAATGATATCGTACGAAATTTATAAACAAGCTAAAAGTTTGAATCTGAATAAAAAGGACAGTACATTGACGGGCGGTTTGTCTTTTTTGCGAAACAAAAACCGGGCGGAGCCGCGGGAAATTCTCGCCGTTCGAAAAAATTTTTTCAAATGCTTGACAGCTACGAAGTCATATGCTATACTATCTGTATTAAAATAGATTAGAGAAGAGAGATCGGCAGACATGGGAACGCGGAAAATACAACGGAATAAAGGGCGTTTGCCGCTTGGGACGGCGTTGAAGATCGGGGGCAGAAATTTCCGGAAACATCCGATCCGGACGGCGGCGACGGCGCTTCTGGCGGCGGTCGCCTTTTCTTTTCTCGGACTTTCGCTCACCCTCTACGCTTACGATCCCGCGGAAACGCAGTTTTCCCTCCTGGCGGAATACGGGCAGCGGGAGGCGTCCTTCGTCGCGTACCGGAATGAAGCGGAGGCGTCGACGGGTTCGGGCGCCGTCATAGAACAGATTTTAGGGGGCAGCGCCGTCGTCGAAGAGAAAATTCCGATGACGCGGGAGGACGAAGAGCGGATAGAGCGGGAAACGGGGCTGCAACTTTCATTGATCTACGAGAGTTGGGTGGATAACAATTACGGAAATACCCTTCCCGCGGCGACGACGGAGGAAATCAACAAGGCTGCCGAGGAAACGGGAGGATGTTATTTTTCTTATTTTAACGGATACATCACGATGAGCGAAGCGGACTGCGCGGCGCGGGGCTGGGAGATAGAAGGCAAACTGCCGCGTGGGACGGAAGAAGTGGCGGTCAATAACTGTTTTCTCAATGCGCTGACCCTGGCGGGGATGCGGACGGAAGAGGGCGTGATCCCCATTGCGGACGCGTCCGATCTGATCGGGCGGCAGATCCCCGTGGTGAGCAATTCGAGCGAGTTGGCGAACTATAAAACGGTGACGGGAGTGGTTTTTACGGGGGAGAGGACGGAAGACGCAAAGCACGGATATTGCGAGTACCGGCACAAAATTTTCGTCGATTACGGGTACATCCCGGACAGTCTTTTCGGGAGCCGCGCAGAGGGATACGAACGGGCGCTTGTCACCTTTTCGGGGGACAGGGCGGAGTATGAGCGCGCCGTCGGATTTGTTTGCGATGCCCGGACGGAAGAAGGCGGGTATAAGCTGTCCGCCGAGGCGCTTTCGGGGTACGGGAGCGCGAACGACAGGCTGTCGCTGATGAAAAATCTGTTTTTGTATGCCGCGGCGCTCTTTTTCGTCATCGACGTGCTGCTACTCTTCAATTTCGTGACGGCGTCGGTGAACGGACAGCTGAAGCAGGTGGGGACGCTGGTCGCGCTGGGCGCGGGAAAGGGGGACCTGTTTGCGATTTACGGCGCGACCGCCGTGCTGTTATCCGGCGGGGCGGGCGTCCTGGCGTGCGCCGCCACGGGGGCGTGCATTCCGCTTATAAACGGCTTGCTGACGGAGCGCATGGCGCTTGCGGTGCGGATGATTTTGCCGCGGGCGTGGATATTTGTCCTGTTGATCGCGCTCGCCGCGGCGACGGCGGCAGCCGGGGCGTGGGTTTCGATGCGGATCGCGACGCGGGCGGCGCCCGCGGAGATCATTCGCCGCGGACAGAGGAAGTGACGGGAGGGGAAGGCATGAAAGTAAAGAATCTGACAAAGACCTATCGGCTCGGCAAGGGCAGGCGGGTGGAAGCGCTGAAAGGGGTGAGTTTCGATCTGCCGGAGCGGGGCATGGTATTTATTCTGGGAAAATCGGGGAGCGGGAAAAGCACGCTTTTGCAACTGCTCGGCGGCATGGACACGCCCGACGGCGGGGAGATTTTGTCCTGCGGGCTGCGATTGGATAAGGCGACGAAAAAGCAATCGGAGGCGTATCGGAGAAACAGCTGCGGATTTGTGTTTCAGGAATACAACCTCATTCCCGAACTGACGGCGGGGGAGAACGTGGAGCTTGCCCTGCGGCTGTGCGGCGAGAAGCAGACGACGGGGCGGACGGAAGAGGCGCTGGCGCGCGTCGGTCTGGAAGGATATGCGGGGCGCAAAGTCACCGAACTTTCGGGCGGACAGCGGCAGCGCGTGGCGATCGCGCGGGCGGTGGTGAAAAATCCCGGGCTCATCCTCGCGGACGAGCCGACGGGGGCGCTGGACGAAGAAACGGGGGCGGAGATCTTTTCACTGCTGAAATCGCTGTCCGACAGCTGTCTGGTCGTGACGGTCACGCACGATCGGGCGAGCGCGGAAAAGTACGGCGATCGGGTGATCGAACTCAAAGAAGGGGAGATCGCGGCGGACAGCGGCGGCGGGTATGCGTCGGACGAGCGGGAAGAAGCTCAAAAAAAGGAAGGCGGAAAACTGCCCGTAAAGACGGCAGTCAGACTCGGCGCGGAGAGCTTCCGCCGGCATCCCGTGCGGGCGGCGGTGTCGGTTTTGCTCTCCGCCGTCGTCTTTGCTTTGGCGGGGGCGGCGGTGACCGTCCGGCAGGCGGATCCGGAAAGGACGGCGTTTCGGCTGACGGAGGAAGCGGGCGTGCAGAGCGCCGTGTATAAGCAGAGCCGGGCGACGGACGCCGCCATTCGTCTTACGGGAGAAGAAGCGGACTATGTCGGGGAAAGGCTGGAAACGGCATTTCCCGTCGTGCTTGCCGACTGCGAAATCGACAATCTCGCAGGGGAAGGCGGCAGTGTGTACAATTCGGCGATGCCCGTCGGATTTGCGGGCGCCGAAAGAGGCGTCGGAGGGTTTTCCGTGACGGGGAGACTGCCGCAAAGAGAGGGGGAAATCGGAATCACACGGTTTCTCGCGGAAATTTTTGCGGAGAACGGTCTGACGGACGGGGAGGGGAATGTCTTTTCCGGCGGGTCCGAAGAGATCGTCGGCATGCCTCTTTCCGTGAACGGCGAACCGTTTGCCGTCACCGCTGTGATCGATACGGGCTTTGACGGGGACAAATACGCCGCATTGCGGGAAACGACGGAGGGCGGAGCGCTCGCCGAGCGCTTTTTTTCGGAAATTTCGCAATCGGCGCACGCCCTGTTGTTTTTGCCCGATCTTTCCCCGCTTGCGGATGAGGGGGAAATAAAGGCGGAATACGCCTTTCTGTCCTTTGGGACGTATGAAACGAAAGTGGAAAAGATCGGAAAAGAGGAGGGACAATATCCCGTGGCAAAAGCGCCCGGAAGTGCGGTGGGCGCAACCCTGCCCGTCTCTTTTTTGCCGCAGATTCTCCGCGCGCTCCCGGCGGAAGGGGTTTATGCGGGGGCATACGATACTCTTTGGGAGGTGTTTTCGGCGCTGTTCGCGTCGTATTTTTCAAAGAATGCGGAAAGATATTATGCGCTCGCCGTCGCCGACGGCTATGCGGGG
>DVGN01000006.1 GCA_018712725.1 Candidatus Scatosoma pullicola | reverse complement strand
TGGAGGCGTAGGAAATCTTCTTTTCATACAGATAAATACCGGACGCCAGAGTGGGAAAACTTCTCGACATATAGAGGAGGGGCGTGAGATAATCGTTCCAGCCGCCCGTAAAGGCGATGATGAATATGGCGGAGACCGCCGGCATCGCCATGGGGAGCATGATTTTGAAAAACACCGAAAAATCGCTTGCGCCGTCGAGAAAAGCCGCCTCCGCGTAACTCCATGAAATCCCTTTGAAAAACGAATAAATGATGAGGAAATTTGTCCCGAAACCGGAACAATAATACAAGAGAATCAAAGGGGAATCGATCATGCCCAACGTATCAAAAAGCCGATACTGGGCAGGAAGCGAACCGTAGACGGGGATCATCATCGTAACGATCACGAGGGAGTAGAGAAAATTGCGCCCGACAAATTTATATTTGCATACCACGTACGACGTCATGGACGCGAACAGCACCGGAAGAAGCGCCGTGCCGAAGGCAAACCAGAGCGAATTGATCAGCATCCCGAAAAAATTGGTCCGATTGACTTCCAACTCGGAAAATGCCTTGATGTAATTGTCGAACCTGATCGGATTCGGAAAGGCGATCTGATTTCTCATAAACGCCCTGCCGCCGTCCATGAGCGACGCATTCAGGCAGAAATAAAACGGATACAGCAGCATGGCCGCATAAATCAGAAACAGCGTAAAGACGACGCCGAATACGATTTTCCGGCTGCGTTTCGTCCGGTTGGAACGGAGGATCATCTCTTCGACGGGAGCCGCGTTCGTAGCTTTCATAAATTTCATCCCCCTTTTAATCCTCGTAGCTGGGCACTTTCGACATGACCCAGCGCATGAACAGCGCGATCGGCGCGCCGATACAGGTAAAGAACAGACCCACCGCAGACGGATAATTGTACACCTGCCAGCGCTGCACCTGCGCATAGAGCCAATAGGAAATGGTGTTGGTGCCGTTTGCGCCCTCCGTAAAGAGCAGAATCGGACCGGAAGACGCGAAGATCCCCACAAACGAAAGGATGATCATCGTGCTGAGCGTGGGCCAGACGAGCGGCAGAACGATGCGGAAAAACTCACAGCGCAGCGTGGCGCCGTCTATTTTCGCCGCTTCGACGATGCTTTCGTCGATGTGCGACATCGCGCCGCTGAGCATGACGATATTTCCGCCCAGTCCCGTAAAAATCGTATAAAACAGAATGGTTCCGAGCGCGTATCTCGATTCGTTCAGAAAGGAGACGGGTTCTATTCCGATCGCCTTGCAAAACAGTCCGACGGGACCGTCCATGCCGATGATATATTTGAAAAGAACGACATACACGGACGCGGAGATGATGGACGGCAGATAGAAAATAAAGCGAAAAGCCTTATATCCGCATATCCGTTTATATAAAAAGTAACACAACGCCACACTTAACGGAAGAGTGATGCACAGATTGGAAAAAAAGAAAATAATCGTATTTCGCAATGCGATCGGAATTTCACTGTCGGGCAGAGAAAATTCCTCGAAAAACCGTCTGAAATTTTCAAAGCCCCAAACGGTTCCCACCCCGGGCTGATTGCTCTGAAAAGCCAATAAAATGGAATCGATATTGACATAAAACCAGAACACGATTAAATTGATTACAGGAATCGCCAGCATACAGACGATAAAAAAGGCTTTTTTTACCTTTTTCGAATTGATTTTCCCGCTCGTCGTCATGATTTTCGCCCTTTATTCCTTATGCCCCGAACGCTTTTTGAGTACGACGGCCGTCACGGCTGCTGCTGCCGCGGCGACAGGAGCCGCCGCGCATAACGCCGTCAGACCGGGCGTCATGCCGCGTTTGCCGCCGTCTCCGCCATCTGCGGGGATCCGATCCCCCTGCGAAATTCCCGCGCCCGTATTCTCCGCCGGATTCGTCCCGGAATTTGCAGCCGGGCCTCTGCCCGAAACCGTGATCTCGACGACCTGCGGCGCGCACAGCCTGTATCGGATTGTCTTTTCGCCCGAATCGCCCTCATAGAGGTTATATGAAAACGTATTTTCGGAAACATATGTCACGATCGCTTTCGCCGTGCCCGGCTTATCGGCATAATATCTGCCGCCTGCGGTTTTATGCAGCCCGATATCCCCTTCTATGATTTGCAGATCGAATAATACCCGCTCCCGTGTGTTTCCCGACTTATCCGTCACCGTACCGCGCACATAAACCCCTTCGTCTTCGTTGGTGCCGAGCGCGATCGAATCGGAGCCGAACCCGATCTTCACGTCGAATTCCTTTGCCCAAAGCGCATAGTCGGTCGTCAGCGAATTATAATTGGCGGTATATGCGGCTTCAAAGTCGTCGACGTCGCCGTAAGTCCATTTGTACGTCTGTATCCCCCTCTTTGCCAACGCAAACATCTGCTCCTGCGAAAAGGTCTGATAATTCGGAGCATAGGCGAGATTATCCGGATTGAGTGTTTCGAGCAAAGCCAGCCACCCTTCTTTCTGCGAAGCCTGTTGATCGATGATTACGCTGCCGTTGTCGACGAGCAGAAGGACGCTCACTTCGGGAAGCTGTCTGCGCATCTCGGCGGCGGAAACGTCCCAATAGGTGATGATGTTCATCCGGTCTTCCATACCGCGCTCGCGCACCGCGCCGACGACAGGTTCCACAATGTCCGTCTGCATCTGGCGTTTCAATTCCATAAAATGGCGGGTTTGTTTATCTTCAAAATAATCGAGATAGGTATCGAGATCGAGAATGGGTTCCTGCGGATAACTCTTGTATCCGTCGATTTTGTATTGCTGCAATTCGGCCCAGGTCATCTCGTGAATTTTTCCCGTTCCCGTCGTCTGCGCGGCGATATCGTCTATATAATCGCCGTTCTGCCATTCGCCGTAGACGCCCGTGCCGTGAAGCAGCACCACCACGCCGTCTTTTGTCATATGCAGATCGTTCTCCATCACGTCCGCTTTTCCGTTTTCATAGGCATCCTGATAACCGCGCAAAGAATTCGGCTGATAATTGACGGGCATTCCGCCGTGCGCCACGATTTGCGGCTGACGGGTCAGCAAGTCCTCCGGCAGCAGGCCGATGCGCTCCTTTGCCGCCGCGCCGTCCGGCGTAACGATCCCGTGACAGCCCCTGACGATCGCCTCATAATCCCCCGCGGCGGAGCCGTCCGAACGCATCCATACCGTGATGCAGCGCTCAAACAGGACGTCGGCGATCTGCCTGTCCGTTCCCGCCGGCAGTACCGCCGCCCGCGCCCATGACTCGTTGACGGCGTCGCGGATGGCTACCGCCGTTTCATAGGCATTGCCCGCGTCATAATCGGAAATGTCCGTTATTTCCAGCGCCCCCGATACCTTTTGCGCGATCTGCCGCGCTTCATACAGCAATTCGCCGTCGTCGGAGAGAAGAACCGCGTCGATCACGTTATTTTCTTTGAAAAATTCCGCAACCGCATCCGCCGTGTTTCCGTCATATATGCCGACGATCGGCACAATGTCGCAGACGGACAGCGCGTTCATCACGTTTTGCAGCTTTCCGATCTCCTCCCCCGTTTCGCCCACGACGATGATGTCCTCCCCGGACAATGCGGTTTTCAGAAGCGCGCTGTCCGGGCGCGTCTCCCCTTCGAACGCGAGCAGCGACTGCTCGTCCTTCACCGTCGCCGTGACCGTTATCATCCTGCTTCCCACGGAAACCGCCTCCGACGTTCCCGCCGCTTCCGCGGCTGTGCCCGCTCCCGGCGCAAACGCCAACAACGCCGCACATATCAAACAAAGTGCCGAAGTCGTAATTCTTTTATGTATCATCCGCTTTTCTCCCTGTTTTTCCGCAAGGGACGCCCTTGCTGCTTTGCAACAGAATTGTACACCGCAGACCCGACGGTGTCAATAGTAAAATTTAATTTTATATTAAAATTTTGCCCATGATACGACATAATCTATATAAACTTCCCGATGAAAATATAGATTCTGACGTTTTAAGGCCGCAAAAATATCAAATGCGCTCAATCGTAAAGATAAAATTGTCGGCTCTTGTTTATTTGCGCGCGATATTTTACAGGCGTCATTTTTTTCATTTCCTTAAAACGGCGCTCAAATTGTCTGACGCCCGTAAAACCGCATACGGACGCGATCTCGCTGATTTCGAGTTCGGGGTGTTTTTCCATAATTTTACAGGCGCGTTCGATATATTTTCCCATAAAATATTCGACGACCCCCTTTCCGAAGCATTGCTTAAAAAGTTTGTGCATATACACATAGCTGATGCCCACCTTTTGGGCAATCTCTTCGGCAGACATCCGCCTGCCCGCGCCCTCCGCCAGATTGATTGCCTTTTTGACGTATAAATACCCCCTGTATGTCTTTTCGCTTTCATAATGCCCCTTGGCTATCTCGAACAAAATTGCCTGTACCAGACAATCGACGACGGAATAATTGGTATCGCAGTACAGGCGGGCGAGACCGACCAATTTTTTGAGGGTAAAAATAATTCCATAGCTGTCATAGAGCTTAAAAATGCTGTTCTCCTCCCGGAAAAGACTCTGATAGACGGGATCGCTTCCGATGAGCGCGGCGCAATTCCGCTGATAGGGATATACGGGATCGGGAAAAATTTTCAGCTGAAAATTGAAAATGCGCGCCGCGTCGCTCTCGATGCGTATATAATGCGGTATCGTACTGTCGAAAAATACCAGTTCATCCATACAAAGATGAAAAACCTGTTCTTCCCCGTCAATTTCATAGACAAAACTCATATTGCCGTCATATACGAACATCATTTCGATGCCTTCGTGCGCATGGATATCCATAGTAAATCCCCGTTCGTACCGCTGATCGTAGCATTGCGTCAGTCTTATGTATTTATTGATGTTGTTTTGTGTAAATGTCTTTTTCATGGCATATTCTCCTCATGCGGCAAATACGGCGCCGTTTCCGATATCAGTGCATTGATTTTTTCCCGAAAGTCGAAATGTCTGTTCGCATCCCTGCGATAAATCTTATATCCCGCCATGCCCTCATCCCGCAAAAGCGATTCCGTAAAAGCCCTGCCCCTCTGCCTTTCAAGCGTTTTCAACGCCCGGTAATCTTCCAGCCCGTCGGAAAAGACTTCCAGGCGCAGAGAATCCCACACTCCGTCGCGGGCGGGATATACCACAAAACTGTCGCCGCTCTGGAAAAATCCGCCCGCGTCCGTCGTCATGAAGGGATTGATTTCCTCCTTCGACAAATAGCTGTTGTAGAAATTGAATCCCCAATGCAGAAATCCCGACGCACCGTTCAGATACATCTGCATTCCCAAAATACGATTTCGTTGAGAAGGCATATTGAAAAAACGATTGGACACATATTGCTTATGATTGCTGCAACAGTAATACACCCAATGCTTCGCGTTGTTTTCGCGGAAAGGTTCGGTATTATAAATATCCACGACGGGTAAATCGACCGCTTTTTTCAGGTAAAATCCGTAATCGCTGAGCGCGTCGATGACGGGGATGCCGTCCGAAAAGGTCTCCACCCATCTTTTCAGCGCCAAATAATCGGGCAGATGCTCTTCCGACGGTTCGTCGGAAATATGCAGAAAGCATTTGTCCTTGATTCCCCAAGCCTTCAACCGATCGACCAGAGCGGGAAGAAATGCCGCCAGAAACGACCTGTATTCCGCCCCCGCGCTCGGCGTATGCCAACCGAATATTTTTTCCTCTCTGCCCCCTCTTTCGGCCACGATCTTCGGACAGAATTCTGCGCCCCATTGCGTCGCCAGATGCGAAAGTTCGAAATATTCCGCGCCGTGCGACTCGGCAAAACGTATAAATTTTTCCAACCCTGAAAAATCAAATTCATATTTCCCGTTTTCCGCCCTGATCCCGACCGTCTGCACCGTACGCCGTTCCCCGCCCCGCTCCGTATCCAGCGGCGGCGTAAATAAAGGCGTATAAACGGTATTGATGCCGTGGGAAAAAGCCGAATCGAAAAATTTGCCGAGGATGCGGTAAAAACCTTCCGAAAAAACCTGCTCGCCGTAATACCCAGCGATGCAATCGTAGTGCATCCAGTTCGTGACGACGAGATCACTCTTTTCCAACTCGGCGTCCACGACGCAGACCGTTATCGATTTCTCCGCCAAAAAATTCCCCTTCCAATCTTTCAGGCAGACGCTCAATTCATGCTCCCCCGGAGGAAGCCCCCCGGGAGAAAACAGCGTGATCCAGAGCGTGCGATATACGTTCGGATACAGACATAAATCGGTATAATCGGGAGTACGCAGAATTTCGGGATACAAAGTTACCCGCCCGTCCCGGAAGATGACATAATCGTCGCTGTCCGGACGGATATTATAGTACCCCTTGGCATAGTCGACGACGCGCACTTCCGCATACGGCGCCAGACTTCCCTTTACCGTCCATTTGCATTCCCCCTTCCTTTCGAAAGGCGAAACGACGACGAGCTGAAAATTCAGCCGCTCGTTTTTCAGCGCCGAAATCCTCTCTATCGGACGCCCCGCGTCCCCCTCCGGGAAAATCTTCTCCATAGCAGAAACAAACTGCATACATACGCCGCTATTCATTTTCCGCGCTTTCCTCCGTCAATGCGACAATTTCTTCCCTGAACCGCAAAAACGCCTCTCCGTCCGTCGGATACACCGAAAATCCGTCATACCCGTTCCGGCCGAGCAGACGGCGGACAAATTCCCGCCCGCGCTTTTGTTCCAAAAGTTTCAGACATCGGTAATCCGCAATCGCTTCGTCGAATACTTCCAGGCGCACCGAATCCACAACATCGCCCTGCGGCGACGGATAGCCGGGATAAACGATAAAACTGTCTCCGCTCGGATATGCGCCGCCCGCATCCGTACGATGATACGGGTCGAGCAAAAAACGCGAATTGTAATCGAAATAAAAATTGAATCCCCAATGCAGAAAACCGCAACATCCGTTCAGCCAAAGCTGGATTCCCAGCACACGCAGCCGCTGCAACGGCATATCAAAAAACCTGTTTGAAAAATATCCGGACGTTTCCCCCATGCAATAATAAACCCACTTTTTAACGGGCGAAGCGCGTCTGATAAATTCTTCATATCCGCTCAAAGCCACCGCGGGGATGTCTGCGGCACCCGAGCGGCAGAATTCCGCCTCACTCATCGCGTCCACGATCGGATATCCGGGCAAATATCGGCGCACCTGTTCCGAAAGGGCCGCATAAGCCGGATAATGTTCGCGGCGCGGCTCATCCGAAATGTGGACGAAACATTTATCCGCAATTCCTTTACCGCGCAGAAATTTATCCAACGCCGGAAGAAATCCGGAAAGAAAAGTTTGATACTCCGCCCCCGAACTCGGCGTATCCCAACCGAATATCCGCCTCTCTTCTCCACCTTCCCGCGCCACGATTTTCGGACAAAACTCCGCGCCCCATTGCGTCGCCAGATGCGAAAGCTCAAAATATCGGATTCCCCGCGCCCGCGCAAAATCGATATAGCGCTCCAGCTTTCCGAATCCGAACGCATATCCGCCTTCCGTTTTTGATACGTCCACCGCCTGCACGGTCATCCGCTCTTCTCCCGGCGGCGTATTCAGCGGCGGCGTAAACAGCGGCGTATACAGCATATTGCCCGAATGGCGGACATACGTGTCGAGATATTTTCCGAATATCCCGTAAAATTCGTCCGTAAACGGCTGCACGCGATGATATGCGCAAATGCAGTCCGCGTGAATCCATTGCGTAACGGGAATGTCGCATTCCGGAAGCCGCACGCCGACAATCTTCAGCGTATGTTCACACCGGCACAGCTCCTGCCCGTTTTCGTCCTCCAATGCCACCCCGATTTTATGCTCGCCCGCCGCCCCGCCGTCCACCGTGATCCACACACAAGTCCAGAGCCCCGGCCGCAGGCTCAGCCCCGACGGCGTAAACGGCTTTAATATATCGGGATAACAAGTCACCGACCCCGCCTGCAAAAGATACCCGCAATCGTGTCCCGCGGGCAAATTGTACGTCCCGCCCGCATAATCGACGATGCGGACGGAAATGCGGTCTTTCAGGCCGGAATCTATCCGTACCCGGCATCCTCTTTTCAAAATCCAGCGCGAATAAAACGCCGCCTGAAAGGAATAGCGCTCGTTCTCAAACATACAGCCGCGCTCGCAAGGATATTTTCCCCCTTCCGAAGCAAAAATTTTTTCCAGACAGCTAAACTGTTCCGCCTTAAACATCGTTGCCTTCCGTGATAGATTTTTGTAATTTTCCCCTTCATTTTATCACATTTATATACTGTTTGCAACAGATGGATAAAAATATGTTTATAAAATGTCGCTTTATTCGCCATAAAGAGACAAAACACAACCATTTTCGGCAAATGACCGCGATGCAGAAAGCGGGCGGAGAAAAAATCCGTCAGAAAATTATCCCCGGCATTTCATTTCCGGACATAAACCCTTGCCCGCAATGCCTCATAAATTATTTTTTTAATATTTGGACGGTAAATATGACTTGGTATGGACATTTCCGTGTCATATGTACTGACCTGTATGTATCTTTTCATAATAACTGTTCTTTATTTGTGTGCGGACTTGTATGCGGTTGCCGGCCTGCATACAAGTCCGTACAAAGGAGTTTTTTATAAACTTACAGCGCCGGAAACCAAAGCTCTTTTTTCCTCCGCCGGCATAACGGTGCTTGCCCCTCCGCTTTTCTTCGGCGCGTTTTGCCGGAAACAAAAAAGAACTCCACCCGCTAAGCGGGCAGAGTTCTTTTCGCGGACAGCATTTTTATCCACTAATCATGGTGGAGGTGGTGAGAGTCGAACTCACGTCTTACTCGGCTGCCAAAAGACTTTCTACATACTTAGTCTGCCTATTGACTTAAACGGCGCGGCGCGGACAGACGCGCTCCGCGCGCCGCAGGGAACTAAATAATCCGCAAAGCCGTTCCCGAAACCGCACGGATTTTTCCGTCTGATTGACGCCACGGCCCCCGCCGACGGATAAACGGGGCGCGACGATCGTCATGAGACGAATTTACGCAGCAAGTGCGTATTCTGCATTGTTATCTGCATTTAAATTTAACGGAATGTTTTTTATGCGGGCACTCCGTCCGCAGTATGCTTATCTTTCCGCTCACCGGCAATCGAATCCGTTGCACCCCCGTTTTTCGGCCGGACGATCCCGCCCGGTCGTATTTTGTACTATTATTATACACGATTTGGTCCGAAAAGTAAACGGTTTTCGGGCTTTTTCATGCCTTTTTCTTTTTATGCAGCATCTTTTTGACCGAAGTGCGGTGTTCCTCCCCCGCGAGCAGGCGCAGGATATTTTTATGATGCGCGCACCAGGTCAGCAGGTTGAGGGCGAGAATCACCGAAAAGACCGCCGCGACATAGCCGTTATTCAGCTCCGCGCTATATCGGAGCCAAAAAATGACGCCCTGCCAGAGGGAAAAGCCCGTCACGCCGAGAAGAGACCCCATCGAACCCCATTCGGTAGCCACGATGTAAAAGGCGATCAGCCAAAGGCAGCCGAAGCCGATGAGGAGAAACCAGGGGTTTTCGCAGCCGAGATTGATCCAGAACAGCCCCAACGTCGAAGCGATCCCCTTTCCGCCGCGGAATTTCATCGTGACGGGAAAGATGTGCCCGACGATGACGCACAGCCCGCAGAAATACCGGGTGAAATCGGAGACGACGACGTCCGTCCCCGCAAACACATATCCGCGATAGATGAAATAACTGATCAGCGCGGGGATCCCGCCCTTGAACGCGTCGCAGAAAAAGGTGATGATGCCGATTTTCAAGCCGAACTCCCGGCTCATGTTCATCGTGCCGGGGTTGCCGCTGCCCATTTTCCGGATGTCCTTATGCTTGATCTTCGCGATGAGCATCGCAAAGTTAAAGCAGCCGACAAAATAGCAGACGACCGCCAAAATTGCAAACTGATACCAATTCTGCGCCAGGCTCCATTCTTCCATTTCCCTTCTCCCTCCGTCGGAATGATTTTGAAAAAGACGCACCCAGGGTTGCGGCGAGCGCTCCTTTTTCGCCGATTTCGCCGCTCCGTCCCCGCACTCCTCCGCTCAGTCGTCCTCTTTTTTCTCCCGCGCGGAGATGCGGATGGGCGTGCCCGAAAAGTCGTATGCCGCGCGGATGGTGTTTTCCAGATAGCGTTCGTAGGAAAAATGCAGAAGCCCCGCGTCGTTGACGAACAGCGCGAACGTAGGCGGGCAGACGCCGACCTGCGAAGAGAAATACACCTTCATCCGCCTTCCCTGGTAAGACGGGGGCGGATTAAGGCGCACGGCGTCCCCCAGGAGGTCGTTCAGCGCCCCCGTGGGGATGCGGAAGGAAGCGTGCGCGTACACCTCTTCCGCCGCCGTAAGGATTTTGTCCACCCGCTGCCCCGTCTTTGCCGAAATGTACACCGATTTGTAGTAGTCCATGAATTTGAGATCGGCTTTCAGCTTTTCTTCGAACTTATTGACGGTATGCGTGTCCTTTTCGACGAGATCCCATTTGTTCATGAGGATGACGGAGGGCTTGCCCTGCTCGTGCACGAAGCCGATGATCTTGACGTCCTGTTCGGTCAGCCCTTCCGCGCTGTCCACGACGAGCAGACAGACGTCGCTCCTGCGGACGGCGTCGAAGGCGCGCATGTTGCTGTAATATTCGACGTCGTCCTCCACCCGGCTCTTCTTGCGGATGCCTGCCGTATCGATGAGGGTGTATTTCTTTCCGTCCCGCTCGAACAGCGTGTCGATGGCGTCGCGGGTCGTCCCCGCAATCGGCGTAACGATGCTGCGCTCCTCTCCCAAAAGGCGGTTGACGAGGCTGGATTTGCCCGCGTTCGGCTTGCCGACCACCGCGATTTTCAGCGATTCGACCGGTTCGGAATCATTTTCCGGAAACAGCTTCACCGCCTCGTCCAGCACGTCGCCGATCCCCTGGGAATGTTCCGCGGAAACGGCGTACGGCTCTCCCAGGCCCAGAGAATAGAACTCGAACACCTTTTCGGGAGAATAGTCGTCGATTTTGTTTACGATTAAAATGACGGGCTTTTTGCTTCGCCGAAGCAGTTCGGCGACATCGTAATCGGAATTGGTAAGCCCCTCTTTGCCGTCCGTGAAAAAGAGGATGACGTCCGCCGTATCGATGGCGACGTCCGCCTGGCGGGCGATTTCCCGCCACATGACGTCTTCCGATTTCAGTTCGATGCCGCCCGTATCCACCATGGAAAAATGCCTGCCCCGCCATTCGCAGTCGGCGTACAGCCGATCCCGCGTGACGCCCGGCCGATCCTCCGTGATGGAGATCCGCCTGCCCGCGACCTTATTGAAAAACGTGCTTTTCCCCACGTTGGGGCGCCCCACGAGGGCGATCAAAGGATATGCCATATTTCTCTCCCCGCCGCTGCCGGAGCGCGGACACGGTTTTATTATACCTTTTTTTTCGGCGCTTGTAAAGAAAAAAAGCGGCGATTCGGAAAGAATCCCGCTTTTTCCCGTTTCGGGCGTCAGAACTCAGATCACGCCGAGGATGCAGCCGAGTATGTACACCGCGAGCGCCACCCAATACACGATACGCCATGCGAGCTTCTTGCCGCGCGTATAGTCGTAGGCGGGAATGCCGATGCCGATGAGGATGCAGAGCTGACCGATCAGCGTGAACACCGTCCGCACCGTGCCGGAAAAAATGCCGCCGAACAGGAACATGAACGCGGAAATGATGAGCGCGAAATAGCTCGCCGCGCGAAGCAGCCAGCTCTTGCCGTTCACCGTCCTTCTCGTCGTCGTGGTGGTCGTCGTCTTTTTCGTCGCCATAGTGAATACCTCCTTTTTGTTTTTTATGTCGTCTTTCCGAAGAAAGGACATGCCTGTCGGATTATATCGGACTTTTGCCGATAGAATTTATTCGGTTTTATCGGAGTCACCCGAAAGATATACGCCGTCCTCCCCGTCCGTCTCGCGAAAGCGGACGAACACCTTTTCCGAAGAGGAGGTAGGCAGGTTTTTGCCGATGAAATCGGCGCGGAAAGGGAGTTCGCGATGCCCGCGGTCCACCATTTCCAGAAGCTGGATCCTGTCCGGCCTGCCGAGCGTGCTCGACAAAGACATGACCGCGGAAATCGCCGCGCGCACCGTCCGCCCCGTATACAGGACGTCGTCGCACAGCACCAGTGTCTTTCCGCCGATGGGGAAGTCGATCTGCGTCCCCTTGACGAGCGCGTCGCAGCTTAAAATGTCGTCCCGATAGAGGGTGATGTCGAGAATGCCGAGCGGCACTTCCGTCCCGCTCTGTTCCCGGAACACTTCGCGGAGGCGCTCCGCGACGACAACGCCCCGCGTGCGGATCCCCACGAGCGCCACTCCTTCCAGCCCGCCGTTGCGCTCTTCGATTTCATGCGCCAGCCGCCGGATCGCCCGCCCGAGCGCCGCGCCGTCGAGTATCTGTTTCATATCGCCTTATATCTCCTTCCAGCCCTCTTCCGCCCCCGCGACTTCGCGGGGGAGTTCCGCGCCGTACTGCCGCCCCAATTTTCCGAGAAGTTCGGAAAAGTACGGGGGCAGGGGTGCGACGAACTGCATGCGCTTCCCCGAAGTCGGATGGGTCAGCTCCAATCTGTACGCGTGCAGAAGCTGTCCGCGGAGGTCGAATTTCTGTTTTCTGATCCCGTACACGGGGTCCCCGACCACGGGATGCCCCATATATCTGGCATGGACGCGGATCTGATGCGTCCGACCCGTCTGCAATACAAACCGGCAGAGGGTGTAATCCCCGCCGTATCGGACGAGCACTTCGTAGTCGGTGATCGCAGCCCTGCCCCTCCCCTCCGACAAAACCGTCATCTTCAACCGGTCGGAGGGATCCCGTCCGATGTCGGTGACGATCCGCCCCGAATCCGCCTTCAGATTGCCTTCCAACAGGGCGAGATAGACGCGGCGGCAGGTCTTGTCCGCGATCTGGCGGGCGAGCGAGAGGTGGGCACGGTCGTTTTTGGCGACGACCAAAAGCCCCGAAGTGTCCTTGTCTATCCGATGCACGATGCCGGGACGGAGCACGCCGCCGATGCCGCTGAGATGATCGAGCCGATACAAGAGGGCGTTGACGAGCGTCCCGTCCGCATTGCCGCTGCCCGCGTGAACGGTCATGCCCTGCGGCTTATCGACCACGGCGATGTCCTCGTCCTCATACACGATGTCGAGCGGAATGTCCTCCGGCTTTGCCGTATATTCGACGGGATCGGGAATCTCCGCCACCACTTCGTCGCCCGGCTTTATCTCCGTGCCCGCCTTGACGGTTTTTCCGTTCACCGCAACCATGCCCCCGTCGATCAGCTTTTTGATGCGGGAGCGGGTAAGGTCTTCCAAGCGTTCCGAAAGAAAGACGTCCAGCCGCTTTTCCCCCTCTTCCGCGAGAAAAAGACGCCTATCCATCCGCTTTCGTCCCGTCCTTTTCCGCCCCGCTTTTCTCCGCTTCTTTTGCCGCCTTGGCAGCCTCTTCCGCCTCGTGCATCGCCTTGTATTTCCCCACCGGGAAAAAGGCGTCCTTGTCGAAGAAGAGGAAGGACAGAATCAGCATAATCGCCCCCGCCGTGATGAAGAAATCGGCGAAGTTGCAGACGGCAAAGCCGAAGCGGCTGACGTCCACCATGTCCCGCACCCCGCGGTGCAGAGCGGCGGCGGAGACGTTGTCCAATTCCCACACCCGGTAATACACCCGGTCGATGAGGTTTCCCACGCCCCCCGCCACGATGAACACGAGGGCGTTGCGCACCAACCGGCGCTCCTTGCCGACGAAGAAATACAGCACGGAAAGCCCTGCCATCACCACGCCCGTCCCCGCGACGATCGCGATCTTGCCCCATTCGGGCAGATCGGACGCCAGGCCGAAGGAGATGCCCGGATTGTACACGATCGTGACGCTCAGCCATCCCTTGATGATGTCGAACTGCGGCTGATAGGCGTCCGCGAGCGCTTTCGTAAACTGATCGACGAACACGAGAACGGCAAACAGCAATATCCCCCAAAGGCAGGAGCCCTTGAGTGCCGAAGACGGGGAAGAAGTGTCTTTATGTTGCAATTTCGTTTTTTCCTGCATATCCTTTTCCTAATTTTCCGTAAGTCCGAGCGTATCCAACACCTGCCGCAGATCCCAATCCGCACCCCTTCCGGCTTCCCCGGCGGCTCCGTCCGGAACGCCCGCGGCGGCCGAAAAGTCCGCGTCCGCAGGGGCATTTGCGCACGCAATCTCCGCATCCTCCGCGTCTTTTCCGACGGGAGGCGCGCCGAGCAGGGCGTCGAGTTTTTCTTCGAAGGCGGCGAACCGCGCTTCGTCCGCCCGGTCGGGATAGGCGGTGCGCACCTCTTCGAGAAGGGCCTGCGCCCGCTGCGCCGCCTGCACGGCGATTTCCTTTTCCGAGCGCACGAACTCCCCCAATTCCGCCTCCATGCGGTTTTTCGCCTCCCCCGCCGCGATCATCGCGTCGGAGACCGCCGCCTTTTGGGAAGACAGGAGGGCGACTTCGGCGGACAGACGGCGGTTTTCCTCCTTCAATTCCGAAACCGCCGCCCGAAGCTCGCCGAGCCTTTGCTCGTATTCCTCCCGGAGCGCGCGCATTTCCCGCTCGTGCGATTTTCGGGTGTACAGCCCCATCAGATCTCCTCCGGGCGCTGCCCGCGGATGCGATCAAGCATTTCGTTTTTGAGGGAATGCAGTTTTTCCGAGAGGTCGACTTTATACAATTCCGGCATGTCGAGGCGGAGATATTCCTCCCAGAACCTGGAAAGTTCCCGCTTGGAGAAATCCTGTATCTCCATAAGCCCCGGGAAGGTATAGACGAGTTTCCCCTTTTCCACGATCGTGTGCAGCAGGGGTTCCGCCCGGAAATTTCGGACGGTGTAACGCTTCCATGTTTCGATGGGGTGGAAGATGGTGAGGGGCTTGCCTTCGTCTATCTTCTCCTCCCGCATCGTGATGAGGTCGGCGACCGCCATCCCCGTCGACTTATCGTACAGGCGATAGAGATTTTTGAAGGAAGGATTGGTGATTTTCGCCGTATTGTCCGACAGCTTGATCTTGGGGACGACCGTCCCGTCCTCTCTGATGATCGCCGCGAGCTTGTACACGCCGCCGAGCGCGGGCATATCCGCGGAGGTGATGAGTTTTGTCCCCACTCCCCAGAGGTCGATTTTCGCGCCCTGCTGCATGAGGGAGGAAATGGAATATTCGTCCAGATCCCCCGACGCGCAGATGATCGCGTCGGAAAATCCCGCGTCGTCCAGCATCCGCCGCGCTTTCTTGGAAAGATAGGCGAAGTCGCCGCTGTCCAGGCGGATCCCCTTGGGGCGGTACCCCTTGGCGGCGAGTTCCTTAAACACCCGTATCGCGTTGGGCACGCCGCTGCGCAGGGTGTCGTAGGTGTCCACGAGCAGCAGGCAGTTTTCGGGATACGCCTCCGCATACGCCTTGAAGGCGTCGTATTCGCTGTCGAAATCCATCACCCAGCTGTGCGCCATCGTGCCCGAAACGGGAATGCCGTACAGCTGCCCCGCCAGCACGTTGGACGTGGACGAGCAGCCGCCGATGACGGACGCGCGCGCGCCGTACACCCCCGCGTCCGGACCCTGCGCCCGCCTCAGTCCGAATTCCATCACCGCGCCCTTGCCCGCCGCGCGGCAGATCTTGGAAGCCTTGGAGGCGATCAGAGTCTGGTGGTTGATGATGTTCAGAAGGGCGGTCTCGGCGAACTGCGCCTGAATGAGCGGGGCTTTGATCGTGAGGATAGGCTCGCCCGGAAAGACGGGTTCCCCCTCCTTCACCGCGTACACGTCCCCCGTGAAACGCATATTTTTGAGGTAGCCGAGAAAGTCCTCTCCGAAGATTTTCAGCGAGCGGAGATAGGCGATGTCGTCGTCGGAAAAATGCCAGTTCAGGAGGTAGTCCATCGCCTGTTCCAGCCCCGCGGCGAGCGAATAGGTGATGAGGTTGTTCTGGCGGAAAAAGATGTCGAACACCGCCTCCTCTTCGTGCTTGCCGTTCTTGTAAAAGCCGTACGCCATCGTGATTTCGTAAAGATCGGTCAAAAGGGTAAGATTTCTCATGATTGTTTACCTTCTTCCTGTTTATTCTCGTCCTCTTTCCCCTCTTCGGTCGCTCGTTCGTTCTCTTCCGGAATGTCCGGCTCCTCTTCCCGTACCGCTTTCGCGCCGTCCCCGTCCGGGGATTCCGCGTCGGAGGCATCGGGCGTCTCTTCCGCCTCCGGTTTCTCGTAATTTTCGGGGAAGAGTTTGCACATCATATTGATTTTATCCCATTTGGGCACTTCTTTGGCGCTGTCCCTGATATACTCGGTGATCCCGTACGGATCCCCCTTCGCCGAGCCGAACAATACCCCTTCCTTTCGCTTGTTGTTCCAGAGCAGGAAGATGAGCACCGCCGTTCCCGCAAAGAACATGATGAGGGAAAACACGAAGGACCACTGCACTTTGTCGCCGAGAATATAGGACGGATCGCGCAGCGGCTCCATGATCGAGCGGACGAGCCCGTAGTGCATGAAATACCAGGCGGTGATGATCCCGTTGGGCTTTTTGGGGTTTTTCCAGGCGTAGACGAACATCAGGACCGCAGCCGTCAGGTTGAGAATGCTCTCGTAAAAGAAGAAGGCGTAATGCCATTCGCCGCCCGAAATGCCGCTGTCGCCGCCGAAGATCTTTTCAAAGGTCAGAATGATGCTCTGCAGGCAGCTTCCGCCGTCCCCTTTGTTGATATAGACGGCAAAGGGGAAGAATTGCAGGGCCTCGTTGGTCACCTCCGCGCCGTACACTTCCTGGTTGGCGAAATTCCCCCACCTGCCGATCGCCTGCGCGAGCAGCACGCCGACGAGAATGCAGTCCGCGGCGCGGAAGACGTTGATTTTTTTGATATAGCTGATGAGAAGGACGCTTGCCGTCCCGCCGAGAATACCGCCGATGATGGACAGCCCGCCCGCGCGGATGCCGTGTTCGGTATCCGTAAAGGAGAACCAATAGCGGAACTCCACGCCGCCGGTGATGCAGTAAAACAGCCGCGTGGTGACGAGCGCCACGGGCAGGGTGATGACGAAATAGGTGAGGAAGAGATCTTTCGACATATTTCTGCGGCGGAAGAGCAGAGAGATGACGAAAAACGCCGCCACCATGCCGCAGACGATGATGATTGCATAGGCGTAGATTTTGAATCCGAAGATGGATATGCCCGGATTCTCGTACGCCGAAAGCGCGTTGAACATGAAAAACTCCTTTTTTCCGTTCCTTTTCCAATATTATACCACAACGAAAAAAAATCGTCAAGGCCTCAGCCGGACGATTTTTCCGAAAGTTTGCGGCGGACGTTTATCGCGGAATACCCGCCGGGACACGGGTTCCGCGCCGGGGCGCTCTATCCGCCCTCCGCCCGCCTTTGTCAGAAGAATTTGAAGTTGTGTTCCGACATGAAGTCTTTTAGGAAAAAGACATAGAAGAGCACAAGCGCCACGGCGAGCAGGGTCAGCCCCGCGGCGAGCAGAATATCCCTTTTCCGGAGTTTCAGTCCCTTCTGGTCGCCCGAGATAAAGCGGAACTGTTTAAGGACGGGCAGAAAGGCATTGAGAATAAACACGATCAGCATCCCTTCCAGCGGGATCATGACGAGATTTTTGACGATGCGCACGCCGTTTATCAGATTGTACGTCTGCCCCGTCGCGAAATAGGAATACGACCATTTGATGAGGAGGGAATTGAGCACGATGTTGCACACGAAACTGACGGCAAATTTCGCGAGAATGGCGCGCGGGGCGCTGATCTTCCGCTTCCAGAAAAACAGGGCGAAGAGGAAGGAACTCGTCATCTCCACGGCGATGAAGGGGAAAAAGTAGGCGCCGCTGGGAAAGAGCACCGCTCCGATCGTATCGCTGACCGCCCCCACGCAGAGCGCCACCAACGGCCCGTAGACGAGAGAACCGAGCGCGTTGACATAGGCGTCGAAGGTGAGATAGAGAGAACCGGGAATGATGGGGATACGCAGGGATTTGACGGCGATGCGGAGGGCGCAGATGAGCGCGGCGAACACGAGAATTTTCACCCGCGAAAAGTTCCGCGCCGCCTCCCGCCAATACGCCGCAGAAAACACCGACGGCGCCCTTTCGGCTGCCGACTTTTCGGGAAGGGGCTGTCCGGAAGGATCCCCGCCCGTACCCTCCGCCCGATCGGCGATCTGCGCTTCTGCCGTTGCATTTACAAATTTTTCCATAAAATAAAAACCTCCCAAAATCGAGAGGTCCGCGAAGAGTTGCCGGAAAAAGTCCCTGTCCCGGATAAAAACAGCGAGACCTTTTCTCTGATTCAGCGGACGCGCCGCAGCACCGCAGAAGGGCGAGTGTGTTTTTCCCCTCCTTTCGTCCATCGACAACGTCCCGTTCGATGGCACTTTACGCGCTGACGGCTACTCTTAATTCTTTTTACCATTATACTCCGTCCGCCCGGATTTTGCAACCGTTTGAAAGGAAAAAAATACATAATTGCCCGATTTTCCGGAAATACTTTTTTTATGGGTCTGATCTTTATCCGCACGATCATCATTTACGTCACGCTACTCGTCGTCATGCGGCTGATGGGAAAGAGGCAGATCGGAGAGATGCAGCCTTTCGAACTGGTCGTCACCCTCCTGATCGCCGAGCTCGCCTGTATCCCCATGGCGGACACCTCCATTCCCCTTTTGTACGGCGTCGTCGCCATCGTCGCCATCTTCTTCCTGCACCAGATCGTCTGTCTTTTAGACCTCGGTTTCAAGCCGATGAAGGCGCTTCTGAGCGGAGCGCCCAGCATCGTATTGAACAAGGACGGCGTGGACGATAAACAGCTCAAAAAGAACAATCTCGACGTCTCCGACCTCATCGAATCGCTGCGCGCCGCGGGATATTTCTCGCTCGACGCCGTGGACTACGCCCTCTATGAGGCAAACGGCTCCTTTTCCGCCCTGCCCAAATCGGGCTATGAAGAGATGCAGACGTCCCTGCCCGTCATCCTCATCGACGAAGGGAAATTCGACAAGGAAAACCTGAGGCTTACGGGAAGGGACAAATCCTATTTTCTCGACATCCTCAGAAAACAGGGCTGCAAGAGCGAGAAAAAAGTGCTCGTCATGACCGTGGACGGCAACGGCAAGGCGTATTTTCAGAGAAAGGGGGAAAAATATAAAGTGCTCGAACTCGGCTGGGAGGAGAAAATATGGTAAAGACCGTCGCCGGTATTTTTCTGTCGCTCGCGTTCATCGTCGGCATCTCCGCATACGAAATGTACAGCGTCGGCAGCACTTTCCGCACCTTTTCGGAGGCGCTCTGCTCCCTTTACGAAAAGACGGAGGAAAAGACCGCCGCTTACGAGGACGGCGTGGCGCTCCGCACCTTCTGGAAGGACAAAAAACGCACCCTCCATATCTGGATCCCGCACACGAGCATCGAAAACGTCGACTATCAGCTCAACGAAGCGCTCGGGTATCTCTCCGAACAGAAATACGACGACGCCCTGCCGAAAATCGAAGTCCTCATCGAAATGTCGGAGAAAATCCCCCGTTCCTATGCGTTCAGCTTTGAAAATATCTTCTGAACAAAAAAAGCACTCATCTCAACCATGGGTGCTTCTTTTTACATTTTGTTCCCTGCGGACAGACCGAAAAATCAGATCATGTTTTCCAGAATCAGCTTGTCGGCGACCAGCGCGATGAATTCGCTGTTCGTCGGCTTCTCCGTCCCCAGATAGATCCGCGTCCCGAACACCGCGTTGATCGCCTCTATCCGTCCCCGGTTCC
>DVGN01000005.1 GCA_018712725.1 Candidatus Scatosoma pullicola | reverse complement strand
TGTACGACATCTACGTCTCTCTCGTCCCCGACGCGGACATCAAACTTCCCTTCGAAGAGGCGTACGAACTTGTCATCAAGGGCCTGGCGCCCCTCGGCAAAGACTATCAGAACCTCCTCCGCCGCGGGAAGGACGAGCGCTGGATCGACGTGTGCGAGACGGAGGGCAAGCGGAGCGGCGCCTATTCGACGGGGGTGTACGATACCCATCCCTACGTCCTGCTCAACTACCAGCAGACGACCAACGACATCTTCACGATCGCGCACGAAATGGGACATTCCATCCACACCTACAAGTCCTCTTCGGCGCAGCCTTACCCCAAGTCGGAATACACCATCTTTCTCGCGGAGATCGCCAGCACGGTCAACGAAGTGCTGCTCATGAAATACCTGTATTCGACGACGGAGGACAAGCAGCTGAAAAAATATCTGCTCAATTACTATATGGACATGATCCGCGCGACCATGTTCCGCCAGACGCAGTTTGCGGAATTCGAGCAGATCGCCCACGCGAAGGCGGAAGCGGGCGAACCCCTCACCAGGGAAAACCTCTGCGAGATCTATTACAAGCTCAATAAGGACTACTACGGCGACGGGATCGTCCACGACGAAGAGATCGCCTACGAATGGGCGCGCATCCCGCACTTCTACCGCTCCTTCTACGTGTACAAGTACGCGACGGGCATCATCTCCGCCATTTCCATCGTCAGGCGCATTCTGACGGAGGGGGACAAGGCGGTGCAGGACTATTTCTCCTTCCTTTCGGGGGGCAACTGCACCGATCCCGTGTCCATTCTGAAGCGCGCGGGCGTCGATCTCACCACCTCCGCGCCCTTCGAGACGGCGATGCGGGAGTTCGAAGAGACGCTCGGCGAATTTGAGGCGCTTTCCAAATAAGGCGGCGCAAGGCAAGGCAATACAGGCAAGATCGTTTCCGGCTTTTCCTTTCGGGGAAGCCGGAAGCAAAGAGGAAGAGGATAAGCTATGGCAGCGGAAGTCAGCACAATGCCCTATAACCGGGACGCGGAAATGGCGCTTTTGGGGTGCCTGATCATCGACAACGCGATCCTGACCGAACTCGTCGGGGGGCTGGACGAAGAGGATTTCTATATCGAATCCCATAAATATATCATCCGCGCGATCCGTCAGGTGTTCGGCGGGAGTCAGCCCGTCGATCTGGTCACCCTCTCGGACGAGCTGGACGGGGAGGGGAATCTCGACAAGGCGGGCGGCATCGCCTACCTTACCGAGCTGGCGCAGTTCATCCCTTCGGCGGCGAACTATAAGTCTTATTACGAGATCGTCCGCCGGGACAGCGTCAACCGCAGGCTCATCCGCGCCGCCCGCAAAATCATCGAAAACTGCATGACGGGCGCGGAGGGGCGTGACGCGATCGCCTATGCGGAAAAATCGGTGTACGACATCTCCCGCCAGACGGATAACTCCGCGCTCGCGGGGATGCAGGAGGGAAACATCGTGGGGCAGGTGCTGGACAAATTCACGGAGATCCAGAGCAACCCCGACGTGTTCCGCGGCGTGGAGACGGGATTCCGGCAGCTCGACCGCCTTACCAACGGCCTGCAGCCCTCCGACCTCATCGTCCTCGCCGCCCGCCCGGGCATGGGCAAGACTTCGCTGGCGATGAATCTCGTCGAAAACGCGGCGCTCCGGAAGGACAAGGTGTGCGCCGTGTTCTCCCTCGAAATGCCCCGCATCCAGATCGTCCAGAGATTGCTCTGCGCCTATGCGAACGTCAGCATGGAAAAGGCGCTTTCGGGCAAGCTGGAGGCGGCGGAGTGGAAAAAACTCATGCTCGCCAGCGACCGGCTGAAAAAGAGCAGAATCTATATCGACGATTCTTCGCGGGTGACGCCTGCGGAGATCCTCTCCAAGTGCCGCCGTCTGCACAGCATGGCGGGCGGGCTGGATCTCGTCATGATCGACTATATTCAGCTCATGTCGAGCGGGGATTCCAAGACGGCGGGGGCGGAAAACCGGCAGCAGGAAGTCGCCTCCATCACCCGAGATCTCAAGATTATGGCGAAGGAACTCAACGTCCCCGTCATCGCCCTGTCCCAGCTCCGGCGCATCCAGTCCAAGGAACCGCAGCTTTCCGACCTGCGCGAATCGGGCGCCATCGAGCAGGACGCGGACATCGTCATGTTCATCAACCGCCCGGAAGCCACGGCGACGGCGGAGGAACTCGCCTCCGGCAAGATCGTCAAGGGGGCGGCGGAACTCATCATCGCCAAGCACAGAAACGGCTCGCAGGGGCGCATCCAGCTGAAATTCATCGGCGAATGCACCAAATTCGTGGACGTGGACGCGCAGGGACGGGAGGACGAACCGCCCGTGTATTCCCGCGCCCCCCGCGACTTTTCGGATGAAGAACCCGCGGCAGAGGCGTTTTCGGAGGACGCGCCCCCGCCTCCGCCCCCGCCCGACGACGGCGGCGACGATGACGAACTGCCCTTCGATTGAGGGAGAGGCGGCAAAATGATCACCAAGGTAAAGAAAATCGACGCCGAAAGCCTTGCGGAGGCGAAGGAGATCATCCTTTCGGGCGGCGTGGTGGCGTTTCCCACCGAAACGGTGTACGGGCTGGGCGCCAGCGCCTTCGACGACGGCGCCGTAAAGAGCATTTTCGACATCAAGGGCAGACCCAACGACAACCCGCTCATCGCGCACGTCTATGACGGATACGATCTGTCCCGGATCGTCGACGCCGACCCGCCCTATGCGGCGGCGCTGAGAAGGGCGTTCCTGCCGGGACCGCTCACCCTCGTCTATCCCTCCCGGGGAAAGGTGAGCCCGCGGGTGTCCTGCGGTCTGGACACTCTCGCGGTGCGCGTGCCCTCCCATCCGGGGGCGCAGGCGTTCCTGCGCGCGGTCGGCATCCCCGTCGTGGCGCCCAGCGCCAACCTCTCCAAACACGTCAGCCCTACTTCGGCAAAGCACGTATTGGATGATTTCGACGGAAAAATCCCGTTGATTCTCGACGGCGGCGAGTGTTCGGGCGGGATCGAAAGCACCGTCTGCGACGTGACGGGGGAATATCCCGTCGTGCTTCGCCCGGGGCTTGTCACCCGGGAGATGATCGCAAAGGCGGCAGGCAGGTGTGAGGCGAGCGCCGAAACCGTCCGCCCCGGCGAGCGCGCGAAAAGCCCGGGAATGATGTATAAGCACTATTCGCCCCGCTGCCGCACGATGCTCTTTCCCGTCGGGGATCGGGCGGGGGCGGAAGCGGCGTACGAAAGGGAGAAAGCTGCGGGAAGCCGCGCCTTTCTCTTGGGGGAGGAAAAGCTCGCGAAGGCGTGGAACGCGCGAGGCATGTCCGCGTTCAGTCTCGGAAATACCCCCGGCGAGATGGCGGCGAGACTGTACGGTCTGCTGCGGGAGGCGGAGCGCCGCGCCGACGTGCTCATCGCCGTGGAGCCGGCGGGGGACGGGGGCGTGATGACGGGGGTGAAAAACCGCCTGAAAAAGGCGTGCGCCTCCGAAGACATTCCCCACTGACGAGGAGAGGGATCATGGAAGAAAAGAAAGTCGTGTTCGTCTGTACGGGAAACACCTGCCGCTCGCCCATGGCGGAGGCGATCCTGCGTTCGGAACTCAAAAGGCTGGACATCCGGGACGTCGCCGTCCTCTCCGCGGGCACGCATGCTTCCGAGACGAGCTTCATCAATGCCAAATCCGCGGCGGTGCTTTCGGAAAACGGGCTTTCGCTCGACAATTTCAATTCCCGCAGGCTGGACGCGGCGCTCCTGAAAGACGCTTACGCCATCGTATGTATGACGGACGCCCTTCGGGACATACTGATGGATATGCGGTGGAGCGTGCTGCGCAAAGAGGGATTTTCCGACATCGAAAACAACGTCTGGTCCTTTTCCGATCTGGCGGGCTACGAGATTCCCGACCCCTTCGGCAGGGACGAGGAATGTTATCGGCAGACCTATCGGAAACTCGCCGAAGGCATGCCCGTGCTCATCGAAAAGCTCGCCTTGAAGCCCCTTCCGCAGCCGGCTGCGGAGACGGCCGCAGGAAAGAAAGAGGGGACAGAACCGACCGCCGTCAGAAAGCGCAAGCCGCGCGCCAAGCCGAGAAAGCGGCGCACGCCCGCGGGCGGCGTTTCGTCGAAAACGAAACCGGCAAGGGCGCAAAAAACCAAAAAGAAGGCGGCAGGGAAGGGACGACAGACTTCCGGAAAGACGGCAGTCCCCAAAGAAGCCGGAAAGAAAGACAGAGAGCAAGACAAAAAAGGAGAAAAAGAATGAAAATCGCGATCGCCTGCGACCACGGCGGGCTGAATCTGAAAAAGGCGCTCATCGCCTATCTGGAAAGGAACGGATACGAATATGTCGATTTCGGGACAAACAGCGCGGAGTCGTGCGATTATCCCGACTATGCCCTGCCCGCGGCGGAGAGCGTGGCGCGCGGGGAGTGCGACAGGGGCATCGTCATCTGCTCGACGGGAATCGGGGTGTCCATCGTCGCCAACAAGGTGCCGGGGGTGCGCTGCGCGCATTGCCACGACACTTATTGCGCAAAATATACCCGGTACCACAACGACGCCAATATGCTCGCCTTCGGCGAAAAGTGCCTGGGCGTGGGCATGATGGAGGAGATCGTCACGGCATTCCTCACCAGCGAATATATGGGCGGGGAACGGCACGACCGCAGAATCGCCAAAATCCGCGCGGTCGAAGAGAAATACTGCGGCAAAAACCGCCCGTAACCCCGTGGACAGGGAACAGGTCTTTTCCCTTTTGGACGGCGCGGGGATTTCCTGTCGGACGGTGTTTCATCCGCCCGTGTATTCGATGGCGGATCTCGACGCGCTTCCCGAACTCGCCGCGGAAAAATCCCGCATCGCCAAGAATCTGTTTCTGAAAGGGCGGGAAAAATATCTTTACGTCGCCCGCGCCGAAGGCAGGGCGGACTTGCGCGCGCTCGGAGAGAAGCTCTCTTCCCCCGGGTTGCACTTCGCCTCCGAAAGGGAACTTTCGGAAACGTTCGGGGTGAGCAGGGGAGAGCTGACGCCCTTTTGCGCCCTGTGTCCCGAAGCGCGGGGGACCGTCGTGCTTGTCGACGGATTTTTCGCGGGCGGGGAGATCGGCGTACATCCGTGCGACAATGCGGCGACGGTTTTTCTGAGCGCGGACGCCCTTTTCGGGCTGCTCGCGGAACGCGGCGTCCGGGTGCGCCGCCTCTGACTTTGTTGCGAAAGAAATACATGAAGGAGTAAAATCATGGAAAAATACGAATTTTTCGACAATCCCAGGTTTCATCTCGTGGACCATCCCCTCATCGAGCATAAGCTCGCCATCCTGCGGGACAAAAAGACGAACACCAAACAGTTTATGGAACTCGCCGAAGAGATCGCGATGCTCGAAACGTACGAAGCGACCAAGGATCTGCCGCTCGAAGGGGTGGACGTCGAGACGCCCATCGCCACGGCGCATTGCAAAATGGTCTCCGGCCGCGCGGTCGGCGTCGTGCCCATTCTGCGGGCGGGGCTGGGTATGGTTTCGGGGGTGCTGAAACTCATTCCCAACGCCAAAGTGGGGCACATCGGGCTGTACCGCGACCCCGAAACGCACGAGCCGGTGGAGTATTACTGCAAACTCCCCGCCGACAGCGAACAGCGCCTTCTCATCGTCGTCGATCCCATGCTCGCCACGGGCGGCAGCGCCTCCGACGCCATCGCGATGATCAAAAAACACGGCGCGAAGCAGATCAAACTCTGCTGCATCGTCAGCTGCCCGACGGGGATCAGAAAGGTGCTGAACGACCATCCCGACGTGGACGTGTACGTCGCGGGGATCGACCCCGTCCTCAACGAGCATTGTTACATAGTCCCCGGTCTGGGCGACGCGGGGGACAGGCTGTTCGGAACCAAGTGATTTTTTCCCCTCTACATACGGCCCGCGGCATCGCCGCGGGCGGGGAGGGGTATGGATAATTTCCGCGACGGCATCAGACAGTTTTTCCGCAGCTTTTTAAGCGGAGGCGGACTCAATCTCGCAAAGGCGGCAGCGGTACTCGTACTCGGCGTCTTGTTTATCCGCCTTCTGACTTTTGCGGTCAGAAAAAGAGCGGTGAAAAGCCGGCGGCTGGACAACGCCGCTTCGTCGTTCGTCACTTCCCTGGTGGCGCTCGTCGCGGGCGTAGCGCTCGTTCTGGCGCTCATCGGGGCGCTGGGATTTTCCACGGCGGGGGTGGTCGCCGCCTTTTCGTCGGTGATGCTCGCCGTCGCGCTCGGTCTGCAGGACGCGCTGTCCAGCCTGACCAACGGGATTCTGCTCATCTTCACAAAGCCCTTTCGCGCGGGCGATTACGTCGATATCGACGGCACTTCGGGCACCGTCCGCGAAATACGCCTCTTTTCCGTGAAGGTGACGACGACGGACAACCTCACCGTCGTCATCCCCAACAGCACCGTTTTGGGGTCGGTCATCGTCAATTACAGCCGCATGTCCCTGCGCCGTCTGGAAATTTCCGTGCCCGTTTCCTACGACGCCGACGTGGACGAAGTCAAGGAGATCGTGGACGGATTGGTGCGCGCCGACGGCCGCATCGCGCCTTTGCCCGCCTATTTCTTCCGCCTCACCGAATACGGCTCCAGCGCCTTGAAATTTACGCTCAGGGTGTGGACGGAACCGGGAAATTTCTGGGGCGTGAAATTCGATTTGCTCGAAGGTCTGCTCCGCGCCTTCCGCGAGCGGGGCGTCTCCATTCCCTTCGATCAGCTCGACGTGCATTTCCCGGATGCGGCGGGGCGCAGAAAGGGGGTGGGACGATGAAGTCTTTTGCGTTCGCCTCAACCCTGCCTGCCTCTTTTTTGGCGGAAATGTCCGGCGCGGCGCTCGCCGTCCGCTACGGGTGGTATTTTCTTCTCGTCGCGCTCGGGCTGTTTTTCATCGCGCTGACCGGTCGCAGGGCAGCCCGCGGCGCCACGCGGGAGGTCGTTCTGGAAAAGTGCCGGGCGCTCGTGAAGGCGCTCGACGGGGCGCGGGCGGCGCCGGAAAAAAAGAAGGGCGGCATCGCCGTTCAGGCGCGGACGGCAAAGCTCCGCAAAGCCGCGGAAGAGGCGATGTGGCGGGCGTCGCGGCTCGTCGACGAGCGGAAAGATCTCGTGTTCGACCCGATCGCGGCGGAATTGGACGAAATCGCCGATCTGCTCGCGGCGGGAGAAGCGGGGACGGCGGAAGACGCGGAAGCCGCCGTGAAAGAGGCTTCGGAGAGGGCGAAGGCGGTGCTCAAAAAGGCGGAAGCCGCGATGTCGGCGGAGAAAGGCGCGGAAGAGGCGCCGAAAAAAGGATAGAGAAAGAGATCGGACAAATGAAGAAGAGGATTATAGCCATCGGCGGCGGGGAGATCAAGGACAAAACCACGCTGCAAATAGACGAAAAGATCGCGGCGTTCGCCAAGGAGCGGGCGGGTAACAGACGGGCAAACGCGCTGTTTATTCCCACGGCCAGCCACGATTTCATGCCCTATTACAATTCCTTTCATAAAGTCTATACGGGGATTTTCGACATCAAGACGGACGTCGCACTTACGGTGTACCGAGAACCGGACCCCGAAAGGCTGAAAGAAAAATTCTTAAAAGCGGATGTCATCTATGTCAGCGGCGGGGATACGGTGTTCATGATGGAACATTGGAAAAAGACGGGGATGCTGGAACTGATCGAAGAGGCTTACGGGCGGGGCGTGCCGATCGCGGGGCTCAGCGCGGGGGCGATCTGCTGGTTTTCGGACATCTATACCGACTCCCTGAAAACGGAAAACGGGGCGCAGTATGCTATGTTTAAGGGATTAAATTGGATAAAAGGAATAATTTCTCCGCATTATGGGCAAAGAATGCTTGACTTTGATAAAATTGTGTGCTATAATTACCCATGTGCTTACGGGATAGAAGACAATGCCGCCCTTCTTATAGAGGACGGAGAGATTGTCGGGAGTCTTACGAGCGGCGGAAAAGCCTATCGGCTCGTAAACACGGACGGAATTTTGGAAAAGCGCGTCGTCGAAAGCGCGTTTTGAAGAAAGGACGAAAACAGCCGCCTCGTTCCGGCGGGGCGGTGAAATATGCGGATGTGGCGAAACTGGCAGACGCGCAGGTTTCAGGTTCCTGTGGGAGACCATGCAGGTTCAAGTCCTGTCATCCGCACCATTTATACGGGATATTGCATAAAATACGGCAATATCCCGTATATTTTTTGTTATTTTGGATAATTATTCTTCGATTTTCACGATTTTTCCCCCGATTGGTGCGCGTTTTGGTGCGCACTTTTTTCTTTTTGACAGGGGCGGAAAGTTCGGAAAATCGGGGGCTCTGCAATCGCATACTTGCATATCGCCGTTCGGGCGTTCTTTTTATTTGCTGCCTTGGGAAAGCGTTCACAAAACAGACCGTTTTGCTTGAATCACGTTTGAATCGCCTAAAATGAAAACTTTTTAGGCGAATACCTCTTTGGTTTTGATTGACAATCGCCTAAAATGATGTTACAATTAGGCAAATCAATAAGAGGATAGGTGTATGAGGAATTTTGATTATGGCAAGTTAAAAGAGGTGAGATGGGACGGTGAAGTGCTTGGGCTGGTCGCTCAGATTCATGAGTACAGGGGGAAGCAGGCGTTATTTTTAAGGCAAAAGCCCGCGGCGCTGGAAAAGTTCGTTGAGATAGCCAAAATACAAAGCACGGAGGCGTCCAACAAAATAGAAGGAATCGTCACTACGGCGACTCGCATCAAACAGTTGTGCGAGAAAAAAACCACGCCGAGAAACAGAGATGAGGAAGAAATTTCGGGTTATCGTGACGCATTGGCTCTGATACACGAAAGTTATGAGTATATTCCGCTCAAACCCTCTTATATTTTGCAACTGCATCAGGTGTTATATCGTTATTCCCGGAAAGGAATCGGCGGAAGATTCAAGGACACGCAAAATTATATCGCGGAGATAAAAGAAAACGGAGAACAGTTCGTTCGGTTTATGCCGCTTGAACCGTTTGAAACGCCTATGGCGATTGAGGCTATATGCGATAGTTTCAACAGAGAAACAGATGCGTGTGATGTAGATCCTTTGATTTTGATTCCTGCCTTTATTGTCGACTTTTTGTGTATTCATCCGTTCAATGACGGAAACGGAAGGATGTCCAGACTTCTTACGACTTTGCTCCTTTACCGTGCGGGCCATGTCGTAGGGAAGTATGTGAGTTTGGAGAGCAAGATCGAAAAGACGAAAGTAAATTATTATGAAGCATTGGCAAAAAGCGATATAAATTGGGATCGCGAAGGAAATGATATAACGCCTTTTATAAAATATATTCTCGGTACCGTTTTGGCGGCGTACAGAGATTTTGAGGAAAGAGTAATGATTGCGGAAGGCAAGGGAACCGCCGTCGATCTGGTCAGAAAAGCGGTGAGCAATACAATCGGCAAGTTTACAAAGAACGATATAATGGAAGCTGTTCCTTCTGTCGGCAAAGCGTCGGTAGAGAACGCATTAAAGTCTTTGGTGCAAGAAGGGGTGATCGGCAGAGAAGGAAAGGGCAAAGCGACGTTTTATTTCAGAAAAAACTGACGTATTCAGGAATACAAAATTCCGAAAATCGGAAATTTATCTTTTCTCAAACATACAAAACCCCGCCCGACGGAAAATTCGTCGGACGGGGTTTGCGTTTGCAGTCGTTCACCATATGCGTTATCCCGATTTGTACCGCAAGTCGATTATCTGTTCAACAGGAAGTCGATGATGTTGTAGTGTCGGATTCCGTTGCGCGAAAAGTCGGGAAGGTCGCCGGAAATAACGATTTTGGGGTAGTTGTCGCGTATGCGTTCAAGATTTCCGAATTCGCGCGTTATCGTTTCTTCGGAGGACAAGAGATAGGCGACCTGTATATAGGTGATTTCCTTATCTTTATAAGCGACGAAATCGATTTCATAGTCGTCGGATTTACCTACTTTGACGTCATACCCGCGGTACAGAAGTTCGAGATAGACGACGTTTTCATAAAGTTTATTGTAATCGATTTTGTTGCTCGTCTTGCGGATATTTCTGAGTCCCAAATCTGCGGCGTAATATTTTTCAGGTGAGGAAAGCAGACGTTTGCCTTTGATGTCATATCGTTGGACAGAATTCATGATCATCGCCTTTTTGATGTATTCGATGAACGTGAGTACGGTATTGACCGTCGTTTTTATGCCGTTTGTCTGCAGAGCGGAAACGATTGTTCGGGCGGAAAACGGATTGGCGATGTTATCCATCAGAAAATCGAGAATGAGTGAAAGCAATTTTTCATCGGAGATTTTATTTCTTGAAAGGATGTCTTTCATTACAATCGCATCATAGGTGTCGGACAAATAGGTTTCTACGGATTGGGAATCGAGCGAGAACCGCATGGGTAGACCGCCGAAACGAAGATAATCCTGAAATAATTGTTCATCCGAAACGTCTTGGCCTTTTTGTTCGAGCAATCGTTTGGCTTCGGAAAGAACAAACGGATAAACAGAAAACTGAACATACCGCCCGGCGATAAGGGTTGCCAATTCTCCCGAGAGCAGTTTGGAATTGGAGCCCGTGATATAGACGTCGCAGTCGAGATCGACCAGCAGGGAAGCGGCGACCTTTTCCCAAGAAGCAACGCTTTGTATTTCGTCGAGAAAGATGTACAGCTTGCCGGTCACGTTTTTTGCGGCAGAAATAAGGTGTTCGTATAAGGCATGATAGTCCTGTAAATATTCGTTTCTGATCGATTCAAAACTGATGTAGATAATTTGGCTTTTATCGACGCCGGAATCTATCAGATAATCCTGTATTTGCGTTAAAAGGACGGTCTTTCCGGAACGCCGCACTCCCGTTAAGACCTTGATGAGTTTTTTGTCGATGAAGGGAATTATTTTATCGAGATAGGGCTGTCGCTTTATCATAACGCAAAACCTCTTTCCAATTTGTCTTCATTATAGCATATAAAATTCGATTAGTCAATTATTTTGTATTTGGTCGGAAATACAAAATTTGTCGAAATATAAAATTTGTCGGTTATAAAAAGTACAAAACCCCGCCCGACGGAAAATTCGTCGGACGGGGTTTGCGTTTATAACTCTTCAGTAATCGAATGTAACCTTTTGCATCTGTTCATACAGGAATTTGTCAGGGAAATGCGTATAGACCTTTCCGACCAATCGTTCGGAACTGTCGCCCATCCAGACGTCCACGATATCCGGGCGGACGTACTGCTGGCATACGGTGGCAAACGTATGGCGGAGATAATATTGCGTGATTGCTTCGTCCTCCATGATCCGTTTGAAAATGCGGTTGAGGCTGTTGGTGATGTGCGGGCATTCGACGGGCGCGGAAAGGTCGAGCATCTCTTTCGCCTGCGGGCAGACGGGGATTTTTTTGTATTCGATCTTCCCGTTCTTGCGCTTGGCGTTGCGCGCGACGAGAAAATCTCCTTCGAAGCGGGCGTCGGCAAGCTCGCAGGGACGAAGTCCGAAAAAGAGCAGAATGAGAAAGGTCCGCTTATAGGCTTTGAACTCGGGAAGTTCGAGGCGTTTGAGCAGTTTCCGGATCTCATCGGGAGTCAGAGCGCGGCGGTTGCTGCGTTCCGTTTTCTTGAAAGGAATCAGCGTCACGGGGTTATGGGAAATGATGCCGCTTGCCATCGCGTATTTGAAAACGGAATTGAGGACGATGCGTAGGTCCTCGTAGACGCGGCCTTCGACGCCGGACATGATCTTGTTGAGGTCGATGGTCTTGACGGACGAAACGGGCATGTCGCCGAGAGCGGGGAGAAGGAAGCGCCGGCAATAGCTTTCATAGTTTTTGTGCGTACGCGGATTGAGTTTTCCCTCTTTGAATTCCAGCCATTCGCGGGCGATTGCGGCGAATGTCCCCCTGGCGGCGTAATTTTTGCGGCGGTATTTTTCGATGTTTTCTGCTTTGGTGGCTTGCAGAAACCGCGCGCGTGCTTCTTCCATCGAATTTGCGGAAACGCAGATGTTATAGCCGCTGCGCCGATAGCGGATGATGTAAATGGTACAGTTTTTGGAACGCTGCCGCTTTATGACGTGAGCGGCAAGTCCGTTGGCGATAAATTCTTTCTTGAACGTTTTGGACATGTGGGTAAGCTCCTTTTGCGAAAAACGTATCTTTGCGGAAACGGACGGCTTTTCTTCGCGGACGGGTTCGTTCTTTTGCGCGAACGAAGAGAGAAGTCCGTCGAGAAAGAGGGCGATCCGTTCTTTGGAATCGGGTTGCGACGCTAAGGTCGCGATGTAGTTTGCGGTGAGATTGAGTTCTGTCTGAGTCATTGTCCTCCTTTTGAGAATTGCGGTCGGCGCCCCCGTCGGAGCGCATAAACGCGTTTACTTTCCTGCCTGATTTCTCGGGCGGCACAAGTTGTTCGTGCCTTTTAAGGGCATTATAACACGGAATTGCTGAAATTGTAAGGGACTGTGTTGGCAATAAAATCCAACCCGTCGGTACAAAACCCCGACTTTACCCAAGTAACCCCCAACAATACCCCAACAAAATGCAAAATCGCAAACGTAGTTAATTGTATGGGCATCCGATTGTATTTTGCCCTTCGGCAAACCCAAATTTCCCGAAAGCGGAGGGGAGGTCAAGGGGCACTCGGAAAATTGTTGCGTTCGTATGGGTTTGAGGAGTATTTATCGTGCAATACTTTGTTATCCTTATGGTTTTATTCATTCACGACAGAAACCGCCGAGCCGTAACAGGTCGGCGTGCAAGTTTTCGGCAACAATTTTCCGCCTTGACGGACCAGACGATTTCGGACACCATCCGCAAGCCGAAGGGCAAAATCGGATGCCTTTTAAAAAGAAGGATAAGCAAGCGATTGACTTGACAGATGGTGGTTAAGCAATTATAATAGAAGTGTAGGGTGCTATACGCAATGTTGGAGTGGAAAAGATGACAGACCAAGAATTTCATACTTTGTTGAGCTGTGCGATTGTTCCGCAGGTGGTAGATTTAATCGCCAGAAATGAAAAACTGAGCGAAACGGATGCGTTAAATACGTTTTACCGTTCCGAAACTTATGCCTTTTTAGAACGGGAAGATTCAAAGGTGTGGCATTACAGCCCGATGGCGTTATATCATATTTGGAAGTCTGAACGGGAAACGGGCAAACCGGAATGGCCGGAAGAGGGGCTTTTGGTATGAGCAAAGAATTGCCTTTTATCGTGTACTGTATGGAAGAGTACAAAGTACAGAAAAATATGACGGGGAAAGCGGTCAGCGAACTGTTTCAAAAATATTCGGTGTGCGAGTATTTGAAAAAATTTTATGAAGCGTTGCATACCACGGGTGCCAATTATATTGTGAATGATATCGATATGTATATTTGGTCAAAAGCGGCGGGATAAAATCTTGCCGTTTGCGCAATCGGAAGTCGATCTGTAAAAAACAGGTCGGCTTTTTTGTTTGCAACAACTCGGAGAGAATTTTTAGAAAAGACAAAATCGGATGCTCGGTGGAAATTTGATACGGTTTTCCGAAAAATTTTTCGATTCCGTGCAAAAACCGCACGGAATATATGCCATAATGTCTTTGCAATTCCGATTTCGGAAAACGGGGGAGGGGAGGCGCAAGGCAGGCAATCAGTCGATTTTAGCCGTATTTACGTTTTTACCATACTTTTTTAGAAGTTTGCCATGACTTTACCGTATTTTTACCCCGACTGCGTGTAGTTGCGCCCGCATTTCCCGACGTGTTAGAATGGGGGCATCGGAAAACACCGGATCTTAGCGAAAACAGTTGCCGAAAGTTTCTGTTTGTTGCGGTTTAGTAGCGGTTAGTTTCGGTTTTGTCTACAAAAGTTGCGGAATTGGGGCGGTTTTGTTCCTTGAAAAGAGGAGATTCGGGTGGTATAATGGAATCACCAAGCAAGAAGGAGGCGGGCATATGAAGCCGGAAAGCGAAGTCCGTGAAGATCTGAATAATATACGGTATTATTATGCCCACCGGAAGGAGATGGACGATGGGTATCTCGTCACGGGCGAGCACGAAATCATGCAGACGGTGCGGTCATATAACGCCGCGATGCGCCGGGCGCCGCTCCTGTTGTATGACGTCTATGTGCGTATGTACATAAGGAACGGGAAAGCGATGGCTGTCGCGGTCGAGATGAATTACAGCGACGAATATATCCGAAAGCTCAAACGCTCGCTGATCGCATACCTGTGCCGCAATGTGCAGAGATAAATTTGTTAAAATTCGACCGCAAGGCAAAGAGGAGGATGAAAATTGAAATACAGACAGACAAAGGTGTATCACGACGGAAGCCACTATGTGGGGATTCCGTATATGACGGCGGACAGGCGATATCGTCGGAAACCGAAAACGGAGGAATTTGACGAGGACGGGAACAGAATAAAAGACCCGTTTGCGGGGAAAGTCTGGACGGAAATGACGGCGGAAGAGCTTATGTTTTTCCCGGACGGGTCACAAGAGAAAAGCACAGCCGTTGAAAGTGCTTCCGATGACGGCATTCCGGAAGCGGGAAAGCCCGAAAAGCCGCTCCGAAAACGAGTGACGAAAGGAAGAGAGTTCTCGCGGCTGTACGAAGAAAGCCGAACGATGAAAAAGGGCGAGAGAAGGCAGTTTCTATTCGAGAATATGCGAAAATTTTTCCGTTCGGACACGGACGCGAAAAGTTATGTCGAAAAGAAATTGCAGGACAGACATCGCGCGATGATAGCGCGGCGGATTCGATTTACAAGAAAGGCACATTTGAACGCTTTTAACTATTTTGTGACGTTTACCTATGCAGATGGAAAGCATACGGAGGATAGTTTTCGGAAAAAGCTGTTGAAGTGCCTGCAAAATTTTCATACGCGGAAGGGTTGGAAGTATATGGGCGTATGGGAACGGGCGCCGAAGACAAAGCGGCTGCATTTTCATGGCTTGTTATATGTGCCGGAAGGAACGATGCCGGGCGAGCTGTTCGAGAAGCGGGATTACAATCTGAATACCCGCCGAATGCAGACGACGATACAAAACACCTATTTCAACGAACGGTTTGGTCGGTGTGATTTCGAAAGCGTGGTACGCGTGCCGATGATGTACGACAGGGCGGTGGGATATATTCTGAAATACATAGAAAAGACGGGTGAGAGGTTGGTATATTCGCGCGGAACGCCGATGTATCTGATAACAGATGTGGAAGAGAAAGACGTACTGACGAGAATGGGCGAGGAGAATCGGAAGCTGCTGCTTGTGGATAACTTTGAGTGCTGGGACGGCGATAAAT
>DVGN01000048.1 GCA_018712725.1 Candidatus Scatosoma pullicola | reverse complement strand
GTCGTATTCCCGCGAGAGGTTGACGGCGCAGGCGCGGAGGGCGTCGTTGAGGGCGCGGCTGCCGCTTCCGCCCCCGAACACGAGCAGCACTTTCTTCTTTCCCGAAAAGCCGTATTTTGCGATAGCCGCTTCCCTGCTCCCCCGAAACAGCTCGTCGCGGAGGGGGGAGCCGCAGTATTTTCCGTTTCTGAAACGCTCTGCCGTCTCGGGAAAAGAGGTCAGGACACAGCGGCATTTTCTCGCCATCAGGCGGTTGGCGAGCCCGGGGGACAAATCGCTTTCGTGCGTGAGGCAGGGGATTTTCAGCTTCTTTGCGGCGAAGACGACGGGCAGGGCGACATAGCCGCCCTTGGAAAATACGATGTCGGGGCGGAAGGCGGCAAGCCCCTCTGCCGCCCGTTTTTCCGCCCGCAGGAAAGCGGCGGGGATTTTCAGGTTGGACGGGGCGAATCCGCGCACGAATTTGGGACAGGAGATCTCAAAATAGGGGATCTTCTGCGCGGTGACGAGCGCCTTTTCCACGCCGTCCGTGCCGATGTAACAGACGTCCGCCTCCCCCTGGAGCGCCTCTATCAGGGCGAGATTGGGGACGACGTGCCCCGCGCTGCCGCCCCCCGTAAACAGAACTTTTTTCATTGCCGTGCCTCCGATGTTCCGAAAAGGGTTCGTAATATTATAGTCGGAAAAGGGGAGGGTTATGCGCGGGGACGGGCGGAAAAGCCGGCGGAAAAGCCGGTGGAAAATCCGGCGGAAAAGGACGGCGGTGGGGTTATTCCGCTTTTGCGGTATAGAGGGAGAGGATTTTTTCCGCTTCCGCGCGGACGCGTTCCCGGACCGACGCGGGGGAAAGGACTTTTACGTTCCCGCCCAGCCCCACGAGTTTGCGGATGAGGCAGTCGTCGTCGGGCAGGCGGACGTCCGCATACCATTTCCCGTTCGCTTCGTACAGGTTTTCGCCGCCCAGCCAGTCCTGCACGTCGGCAAAGCCCTCTTTGGAGATTTCCAGCCGGATGTCCGCGGATTCTGTCTCCTTCGTCCAATAATGGAGGGGGATGTCTTCGCGGCGGAAGGGGCGGCGAATGAATTTCTCGCCCGTGAGCACCGCCGCGCCGATCCGCCCCAGCCGGAACAGCCGGAAGGCGCGCTGTTTGCGGCAGAAGGAATAGACGTACCACACCGCCTGTTTGTAGACGAGCATATGCGGCTCTATCTTCCGCCGGGTGTGTTCGCCCGTGCGGGAATCGTAGTCGATTTCCAGAACGGCGCACGTCTTGACGCACTCTTCGACGAGCCGGAGCTTGTCGGAAAAACGGCGGGTGTCCCCCCAGGTGCCGCTGTCCACGAGCATGGTCCCCGCGTCGCCCGCCAGGGTCAGTTCGCGGGATTCCGCCTTGACCTGCGCGGACAATTTGCGCTTCGCCGCGAGAAAGCGCTCTTCGGGCAGCTGCGAGTACATCGCGCCGAGCGCTTCGATCGCCGCGTCGTATTCCGCCTTGGTCATGAAGTTGACGGGCAGTTTGTAGGCGTCGGAGATAAATACGCCGCCGTTTCTGCCCGGCTGTACCTGTATGGGCACCGAGAGGGATAAAATGTCTATGTAACGATATACCGTGCGCGCGGAAATGCCGTACTTTTCCGCAAAATAGGGCGCCGTCAGCATGCGCCTGGACAGCAGGTCGAACAAAATGCCGAGCAGGATTTCGAATTTCAAAATTTTTTCCTCCTTCCTAAGAATTATTTTATAAAAGTTGACAGACGTTGTCAAGTTATATGGCGTATAATTGCGGCATAAAATAAAAAAAAGACGGAGGAAGAAACCATGACGGCAATTTTGAGCAGGGCGGAACGGGTGACGGCGGCGATGAACGGAGAGATCGGTCGGCGGCTGCAAATGCGGACGGAGGAAGAGGCGTATGCGGCGCTTCTGTCCCTGACTCTGTTTTCTTCGGGCAGACCGATCCTCGCGGGGCGGGGCGTCCCGGTCGGCGGGGCGGAAAAGACGGGGCGGGCGCAGGTGGGAAACGGCGGGCAAAGGCCGGAAGGGAACGGAAAATCGCGGGCGGCGGATTTTGTCCCCGAAAATGCTTGACAAATGGGGAAAAAGGGTGTAAACTAAGCATATCATGAAAAGTTTCCTCTGCGAAAACGAGCGTTATTACATCTACGCGTACGCCTATTGCGGGTGTGCGTTTATTTGCCGTGCGTAAAATCGCGAGGAATCGGGCGGCGGTTTGCGCAGGGCGCAAGCCGTTTTTTTCTGCCCTGCGGCGGCTGTCCCGGGGCGGAAAAGGCGGTACGAAAGCAGAAAAAGGAGAAAAGGAGAAAGATTATGGCTGAAAACGTTATGGACACCCTCCGCGCGAGGGGATTCATCAAACAGACGGTGTACGAAGAAGAACTGTACGAAAAGCTGGGAAAGGAGAGCGTTCCCTTTTACATCGGCTTCGATCCCACGGCGGATTCCCTGCACGTCGGGCATTTCATGCAGCTCATCGCCATGCACCACATGCAGCAGGCGGGGCATAAGCCCATCGTGCTGGTGGGCGGCGGCACGGGCATGATCGGCGACCCTTCGGGCAGGACGGACATGCGCAGCATGATGACGCGGGAAACGGTGCAGCACAACGTCGACTGTTTCAAAAAGCAGATGGCGCGCTTCATCGATTTCGAAGGGGAAAACGCCGCGATCATCGTCGACAACGCCGATTGGCTGCTCAATCTCAATTACGTGGATTTCCTGCGGGAGATCGGCGCCCATTTCTCCGTCAACCGCATGCTGACGGCGGAGTGCTTCAAACAGCGCCTGGAACGGGGGCTTTCCTTCCTCGAATTCAACTACATGCTCATGCAGGCGTACGACTTCCTCGTGCTCTTCCGCAAGTACGGCTGCGCGCTGGAGCTGGGCGGGGACGACCAGTGGAGCAACATTCTCGCGGGCGCCAACCTCATCCGGATCAAGGAGCAGAAGCCCGCCTTTGCGATGACCTTTACCCTGCTCACCACGTCGGACGGCAAGAAGATGGGCAAGACGGCAAAGGGCGCCGTCTGGCTGGACGAAAACAAGACCAGCCCGTACGAATTTTATCAGTATTGGCGGAACACGGCGGACGAAGACGTCGAAAAGTGCATGAAGCTGCTCACCTTCCTGCCCCTGGACGAAATCGCGGAACTGTGCCGCTATAAGGACGAGCGCATCAACCGCGCCAAAGAGGTACTCGCCTACGAACTGACCAAAGAGGTGCACGGCGAAGAGAAGGCGGATCTGGCGCGCAGCCAGGCGCAGGCGGCGTTCGGCGGCTTGGAAGAGGACCTTCCCGTGCGGGAGGTCAAGGGCGCGGCGACGGTCGTGGACGCGATGGTCGGCGCGGGCGTCGCGAAGTCCAAGGGAGAGGCGCGGCGGCTGATCGAGCAGGGGGGCGTCTCCGTGAACGACGGGAAGGTCACGGACGTGAACATGCCCGTCCCCGCAAAGGAATTTGTCCTGCACAAGGGCAAAAAGGTACACGTGAAAATCGTCGTCGAATAATCGAATCGGCGGAGATTGCGATCGGCTGAAAGATCGGCTGAAAAATGCCGCCGCGGCAGAGGGCGGCGGGGGAGGAACGCGCATGGATAAGATCGTCCGCACCGTCTTCGGACGGCACGAGAGTGAAAAAGTCATCGAAAGGTCCCGCTTTATCGCCTATTCCGACCACGCGGAAAGCGAAGAGGAGGCGCGGCGTTTTCTCGCGGAGATCCGCAAGGCGCATTCCCTTGCCACCCATTGCTGCTATGCCTTCATCGCCGACAAGGCGGGGAATTTGCAGCGCTTTTCCGACGACGGGGAGCCGCAGGGCACGGCGGGCATGCCCATTCTGGAAGTCCTGAAAAACAAGGGGCTTTCGGAGACGGCCGTCGCGGTGGTGCGCTATTTCGGAGGGATCAAATTGGGCGCGGGCGGGCTCGTCCGCGCCTATTCTTCGTCTGCGGCGGAGAACCTTTCGGGCGCGGACGTCCGGCGGCTGGAAATGTGCGAAGAATGGGAGATCCGGGCGGCGTACACGGACGCGGACGCCGTAAAAAAATTTATCTCGTCGCAACCCTGCCCCCTTCTTTCTTGTGATTATGCGGAAAAAGTCACCTTTCTTGTCGCGGTGAGAAAGGCGGAAGCGGGCGGCTTTCTGCCCGCACTCGTCGACTTTGCGCGGGGGCGCGCGGAGACGGAGAAAAAGGGGGAATACTACCTGCCCTTTCCCGAAAAAAGGTGATTTTTTGCAAAAAAAGGGGGATCGGCGGCGGAAAAAAGAAAATTTTTCCGTGAAAGTATTGACAAATGCGGAAAACTGTGATAAGATAATGTACGGAAGATCCCCGAGGGGACGGCGTTTCGGCGGGGACGGAGGAGACTTCATTTATGGGGTCTCCGTATTTATTATCGGGGGCGCGGACGCGCGATATGGGAGAAAAAATCTATCTCACATACGAACAGCAGGTGGAGAAACTCCGCCGGGACGGGCTGATCGTCGACGACGAAAAGGCCGCCGTTGCGCGCCTGAAATGGGAAGGATATTACAATTTTGCCGTCGGGTACAACCGGCTTTTCAAAGACGATAAGAAACGGTATATCCGCGGCGTCCGCTTCGGACACATCGAAGCGCTTTACGATTTCGACAAGCACCTGCGCGGCATCGTGTACGAATACACGCAGGGAGTGGAATGCAATCTCAAAGCGCTGATCGCGGATACGTTCAGCCGCCTGTACGGCGTGCGGGAGAGGGAATATCTCTCGGAAGAGAATTTCACTTCCGACCCCGCCGAGCGCGGCAACGTCCGCTGGCTGATCTCGACCTGCCGCGAATTGCTTTCAGACGGCAAAAAGGAAGGGACGGGCGGATACCGCGACTATATCGCCCATAACGCGAAGGTGTACGGGCACGTGCCGCTGTGGGCGCTGATCCGGGCGATGAGCTTCGGAAACGCCTCCCGGTTCCTGAAGCTGATGAAGCCGGAGGACAGGGGCGAGATCGCGCGGGAATACCGTATAAACGGCAGGACGCTCTGCAACATGACGGAACTGGCGGTGGGCTTCCGCAATATCGCCGCGCATGGCGAACGGGTGTACTGCGCCCGTCTTCCCGCCGTGCGGCTGACCGAAAATCTGCCCCTCTTCCGCCGGATCCAGGTGCCCTGTTTCCCGGACGGAAAACCCCGCTACGGGCGGTGCGATTTTCTGTCGCTGATGTTGGTGTTCAAATACCTGCTCCCCCGAAATGAGTTTTCCGCGTTTTTGTCCCGCGTGGAAAAAGAGGTGGACGCTCTGAAAGAAAAACTGCCCGCGTTCGCGATGAAGCGGGTGTACGAGCAGACGGGACTTTCGGGCGCCTGGCGGAAGCTGGGAGCCGTTTCGCTTTGATGTTTTCCGTTTCCCGGGAAAATTTTTGCGGGGGACGGGAAGAGAATAAAAACAATATCTGAGGATGGTACGGAGGTAATTTTTGGTTATGAAGTATAAAGGCGTCATATTCGACCTGGACGGAGTCATCTGTTTTACGGATGAGTTGCACTATCTCGCCTGGAAGGCGCTGGCGGATCGCCTGAATATCTATTTCGACCGCGAAATCAATCAGCGCATGCGCGGCGTGTCCCGCATGGACAGTCTGAATATTCTGCTCGAAAAATCCGACGTGGAGTATTCGGAAGTGCAGAAAGAGGCGTTTGCGGCGGAAAAGAACGCGATTTACGCCGACTCCCTGCGCAAGATGAGCGAAAAGGACGTCAGCGACGACGTGCGGCAGACGCTGAAAACGCTGCGGGAAAAGGGCGTGAAGATCGCGCTTGGCTCGTCCAGCAAAAACGCGCAGGCGATTCTCGAGCGCATCGGTCTGGAAGAGATGTTCGACGCCGTTTCGGACGGCAACGGTCTGGAAAAGTTCAAGCCCGACCCCGAAGTTTTCCTGAAAGCGGCGGAAAAGCTGGGGCTGGAACCCAAGGACTGCCTCGTCGTGGAAGACGCCGTGGCGGGTATCGACGCGGGCGTCGCGGGCGGATTTGCCACGGCGGGCATCGGTCCTGCCGCGGGATACGATAAGGCGGGGTATAAGATAGAAAAAGTCAGCGATATATTGAAAATATCCGACCTCTGAGGAAACGGTTATGGAATACATAAAGCTCGGAAAATCCGATCTCGAATGCCCGCGCATCGCGCTCGGCTGCATGCGGCTGGGGGACAAGCCGGAGGAGCGGGCAGAAGCCGTGATTGCCGCCGCGCTGGACGAAGGCGTCAATATGTTCGACCATGCGGACATCTATGCGGACGGGGAGAGCGAGCGGAAATTCGGCAGGGCGTTCAAGGCGCTCGGGATTTCCCGCGACAAGGTCATTCTGCAATCCAAATGCGGCATCCGCAAGGATCTCGGCACCTTCGACTTTTCCAAAAAGCATATCGTGGAAGCGGCGGAGGGGAGCCTGAAACGCCTGGGCACCGACTATCTCGACATACTCCTTTTGCATCGTCCCGACGCGCTGATGGAACCGGAGGAAGTGGCGGAGGCGTTCGACGCGCTCTTCCGCGCAGGCAAGGTCCGTTTTTTCGGCGTCAGCAACTTTTCCCCCTATCAGATCGAGCTGTTGAAAGGGGGCAGGGTTGAGGTCATCGCCAATCAGCTGCAATTTTCCCTCATGCACGCGGCGATGGTCGAAGAGGGGCTCAACGTCAATATGTACAACGACGAATCGGTTCAGCGGAACGGGGACATCCTCAATTACTGCCGCCTGAACGGCATTGCGGTGCAGGCGTGGTCGCCGCTCAATTACGGATTTTTCGGCGGCATCTTCGTCGGAAACGGGAAATTCCCCGCCCTTAACGCGGAATTGTCCCGCCTGGGGGAAAAATACGGCTGTACGCCCGCGGCGATCGCCTTCGCCTGGATTCTCCGCCATCCCGCAAAGATGCAGGTGATCGCGGGGACGACGGACCCCGAACACCTCAGAGCGCTGTGCAGGGGCGCGGAAGTCGGGCTCACGCGGGAAGAATGGTACGGGCTGTACCGCTCCACGGGCAAAATTCTGCCCTGAATTCGTATTCGCCGCCTTTCGGAAGGAGGGCGGCGCTCTTTTTGACCGATACGCTTGACTTTTCGGGCGGGGTATGCTATACTGTCCTAAATATGCCGCGGGCATCGCGGCGGCAAATTCCGACATAAGGAGACGGGGCACGGATGTCTGCGGAAAAAATAGTGCCGAGGGTCCGGGCGGCGCTGAAAAAGGCGGCCGACATTTATAAAAAATACGAATATCTCGTCTTTGCGATCGCCTTTCTCGCGATCGCCGCAGGGCTTCGGGTCTGCTGGCTGGATTTCCGGTCGGGGGACTATAACAGCTTTCTTGCCAAATGGTTCGACGAGATCAAGGCGGCGGGCGGATTGAAGGGGTTTGCCTCCACGGTCGGCGATTACACCCCGATGTACAAATACATCATCACGCTGATCACCTATCTCCCCATGAACAGCCTGTATTCGTACAAGATGGTATCCTGCGTCTTCGACGTCGTTCTGGCGGTGTTTGCGGGGCTGACCGTCCGGCATCTGCTCGGCGGAAAGGATCTCGCGGGGCTGATGGCTTACGCCGTCGTGCTCTTTCTGCCCGTCGTGTTCTTAAACAGCGCGGTCTGGGCGCAGTGCGACAGCATTTATACGAGTTTCTGCGTCATGAGCTTCTATTTCCTGCTGCGCGGCAGGGGCAGGCTTTCCATGGCGCTGTACGGCGTGGCGTTTTCCTTCAAATTGCAGGCGGTCTTTTTCGCGCCGGCGGCGGTCGTGTTCTTCCTGAAAGGGAGGCTGAAATTTTCCGACCTCCTGTTTTTCGTGCTGGCGTATTTCCTCTGCGCGCTCCCGGCGGTCATCGCGGGGATGAGCCTTGTCGATGCCCTGTTCGGCGCCTACATCATTCAGGCGGGCGAATATGCCAGAATTACCCTCAACGCGCCCAATCTCTACCAATTCCTCTCCGATTCCTATAACGTGAGCCGGGAATTGGGAAGTATGCTCGTATTTTTCGCGTTCGGCGTCTGCGCGATCTTCTGCACCTATTTCTATCGGGCGGATTATCGGCTGGACGATAAGGGAATGCTGCTCATCGCCTATCTCTTCTCCGTTCTGCTGCCCTTCGTCCTGCCCCATATGCACGAGCGGTATTTCTATATGGCGGACATATTCGCCGTGATCTTCACCTTCGTCTATCCCAAAAAGGCGTACATCTCCGCCGCGACGGCGTATTGTTCCCTGCGCGCCGTCGTCATGTTTCTGTTCGACGGGAGCGGGACGAAAGGCTCCCTGACGCAGGTCGCGGTTCTGATGGGGGCGGCGATCGCGGCGCTCTGCATATTCGTCGTCGGGGAACTGAAAAAGAAAAAGGCGCGGGAAGGAGCCGGCGCGCCGGAGACGGTTTCGGCGCCCCTGTACGTGCAGCGGACGGCGGAGGAGGTTTCGGATGGAAAAGAGTCCTGAAAGGAGCGGGGCGCCCTGCGGGGCGGAACCGCGGGAAGAGGGGACGGAAGAACAAAACGGGAAACAGAGCGGCAAATCCCTCTTTTTCGAAATCGTCCGCTTTCTCATCGTCGGGGGGACGGCGACTCTCGTCGATTACGCCGTGTCCTATCTTTTGTACCGCTGGCTGCTGCCGCCCGGATCGATCGGCGGCACGCCCTCCCTCGTCCTCTCCACGGCGGCGGGCTTTTGCGTGGGGCTGGCGGTCAACTGGGTTTTGTCCGTATTGTTCGTGTTCCGGAACGTGAAGGATAAAAAGAAATCCCGCTCGGGGGTCTCCTTTCTCAAATTCGCGCTGATCGGCGCCGTGGGGCTGGGGATCACCGAACTCGGGATGCACCTCGGCGTCTCCCGTCTGCCCGAGATCGTCCTGTTCGGGTCGGCGACCTTTCTCTCCGAGTCCTGGACGTGGTGGATCATGAAGGTGACGATGACCTGTATCGTCCTCGTCTGGAACTATATCGGGCGAAAATTGTTTATTTTCCGGTGAGGTTTCCCGCCGGAAAAATTTTTTGTAAAAAATTTAATTTTTTTGTCGAAAACCCTTGAAATTTTGTGAAGAATGTTGTATAATAGAATCAACCTTACAAAAGAAAGCGAAAGTTGCGTCTGCCCCGTACGAGGACATGTACAGGGTCAGTGCGGCGGCAGGCGGCTCTTTTGGCGGGAAATGATGACTATAAGATGTGTTAAACTCCTTTTTTGATGTCGGGAAGCGCCGCGATGCCCATCGC
>DVGN01000047.1 GCA_018712725.1 Candidatus Scatosoma pullicola | reverse complement strand
GTGGGATTCGTGATACCGCTTACCACAAAGGAGAGACAGGAAAAGGGCGGCGCGTCTTTCCGGGAAGAAAGGTTATGAAGCGGCTTCATTCCCCGCGCTTTCGGGGAGCAAAAGCCCCCGTTCTGCGTCATAGAGAGGCGTCCCGGCTTTCCGAATATGCTTTGCAAGAGAACGTTCGGACTGCGAACAGACGTGAAATCTGCGATAAACCTCCGGCAATCCGCTCTCCCTGAAACAGAAATAAATTTCCGTCCACACTTTCCGTATCTCTTCCCGTTCCGCCTTCCCCGCCCTGCCGCGCTTTTCGGGAACCATCTCTATCAGATAGCAATAGAAGGCTTTCCCCTCCGCCCGCTTTACCGCGGCGTAAATGCGGGTAATCCGCCCGCCGCCCGCGCGGACGAGCCGTTCGATCATGGGGCGGAGCAGAGGCACGGGAATGTCGCAGGGCACAAGGGCGTCTTTTGCCCCGATCCGCATCGATTCCGGATTCTCTTTCACGTTGTCCATATACTTTTGCACCATGGACACGGTACGGGAGCGATAATCGTCCACGAGCGCCTGTTCCCCCGTCCGAAGGACGAAAATCCCCGCCGTCTGCATGGCGGCGTCGGTAAATTCCGGCTCTTCCGCCGCCCTGTAAAGGAGGGGCAGACACTCCCTGTCCCCTCTCTCCGCAAGAATCTGTCCCTTGTAACACGCTGCGGCGGGCGAATCGGGATTTTTCTGCATGAGCCGTTCCGCGGCGCGAAGGGCGCAGTCGTCGTACAATCTGTACAGGAATTCGATATAATCGAGAAGTTCCCCCTCGGAAATGTCTTCGCCCGCCTCTTCACGCGCGAGGAATTCCCGCTTCTTGTCGACTTTCTCCTGCCACTCTTTCTTTTGCAGCGGATAGTACTCGCCCAGCCGCTCCCGCATCACCGAACTGAATTCCCCGCGCATTTTTTTCCGTTCCGCAAGGCTTTCGGGGTCTTTTTCGCGCGCGGAAATGTCGTAATCCGCGACCCCCGCGTTTTCCATCCGCATTTTCAGCGTGGGATGGCTGTCCACACGGGCGGGCAATTCCCGCCTTAAAACGGCGTCCCAATATTCTTTTCGGGCACCCAGGTGCCCCGCGAACGAATCGAGGTACAAGTCGCAAATATTTTTCGGATATTCCTCTCCCGCATAGACGGCAGAGCTCAGATCGGGCGCGGCCTCCTCCAAAAACAACCCGTACATCGCCGATTTCGCCGTGGCGTTCACGTATATCTGCGCGAAGCCGCACTCCTTTACAAACCGGTCGGCGAGGATCTCCCGGCGGCGGGAATCGTAAAAATTGACGCGTTCCACCTCAGCCGCCGCCAGCTCGGCAAACCAGCCGTACAGCAGCCCCGAAAAACCGAATGCGTTCATATCCATATCCGGCAGTTGCAGCAATCGGCAGAAACGGGCATATCTCGCGCTCTTTGCCGTGTCCTTGTTCCGCACATGGGCAAACTCGTGCAGCAAAACGGCGTAGACCTCCTCGTCCGTCATAAGAGAAAGCTGATCGACGTCCAGGCAGACGTTGACCTTCCCGCGTTTCTCAAACACAAAGAACCCGGCATCGAAAAAGAAAACGTCTGTCCCGCCCTTTACGCCGGCGCGCTCCGCAGCCTTTTCGACCAAGGAAAAAACGCGCGGATACTCTTCCCTTCTCAATTCGGGCATCCGCCCGGCTTCGGCTTCCTCTTCCTCCGACACTCCGAGCAGCGGGAAGATATATCCCGACAGCAAAAGACATGCCAAAATACAAATCACTATACCCGTCGTCGCTGCAGAGGATGCCCCGCCTTCCTGCGTCGAAGTCGCTTTTCCGGCAAAAAAACAGCTGAGAAGCAAGAGCAAAATGACCGCCGCCTCCCAGACGGCTGCCGCCGCGAGATGCCTTCTAAGGGATTTCTCCTTCCCGGCGGGAGACGCGTCCGTTTCCGCCTTATACCGCAGTTCTTCGTCGTACATCTGTCTCGCCGACTTCTCTTTCTCCGCGGCACTGTACCTCCACCGACACACGCCGTTGACGACCGCCATGGCGGCAAGGGCCGCGAGCGATCCGGCCAAAAGCCACCGATACACCGCATTCTGCGAGCGGGTCGCAAATCCGAGCATCCACGCTCCCAAACAAATCACCACCGCAAGGCTTGCACCGAGAGTCATCAAAAGGATCCTTTTAATCTTCATCTTTCTCCCCGCCCGTCCTGCGCGCTTTTTATTTCATTCGCCGCAGCCCTGCTCCTGCCGTTTTGTCGGAAAATAAGCGCCCGACGGGCTTTTATGTTTTCATTTTATCATATGCGCATATGCTTTGTCAAGCGACGGCATACTTTTCCAGCACCCTTGCAAAAAAACGACCGCCCCGCCGCGAAATCGCGACGGGGCGGAATGAAAGGACATTTTGCGTTCGTCAAATCCCTGGCCATGTCATTTCCAGAATTTCTTATCCCCTCCGGTGCTTCGCACCACCTCCCCTGACATCTCTGTTTCGTTGCTTTTCTTTTGCACACAAAAGAAAAGCAACGAGAATTCTGCGGAAAGATTTAACGGAGAGACAACCACGTGCGCGCGGAGCGTTGCTCCGCTAAATCGCGGTTTTCCCTCCCTCTTTACCCCATTCGGGGCAAAGTTCCCTTCCTTTCCTGCTCATGCTCCGCATTTCGTAATGGCAAAAAGTGCATAACAAGTGACGCACTTTTTGCGGATTTATGGCAGCGTTTCTAATTTTTTATATCGAAAGCGGACTTTCTTATCCCCTCCGGTGCTTCGCACCACCTCCCCTGACATCTCTGTTTCGTTGCTTTTCTTTTGCACACAAAAG
>DVGN01000046.1 GCA_018712725.1 Candidatus Scatosoma pullicola | reverse complement strand
GAAATCGTTAACCGATAGGAGCTATGAACTGATCCACAGTATCTTACAACAGTATAGCACTTTTTGCTCGTCCTTGGAAAGGAACATGAAAAACTACTACTTCTTATTATACGAGGAACTATGCTACCCTAAGCCTCCCGAAAAAGCAAATTCGGAGGGCTGGAGGGCTATTTTAGACGGACAATCATTCCGAAGAAATCGCGGGCAAAAAATAATACGAACTCCTTTTTGGGGTTCGTATTATTCCCATATGGCGCAGAGAGAGGGATTTGAACCCTCGTATACATTCCTGCATAACACGATTTCGAATCGTGCGCGTTCAGCCGCTCCGCCATCTCTGCATTCTATATGACGCCGACGACGCGCTCATCGGCACAGCATTGTTATTATATACTATCCGCCGAAAAAAAGCAACTCTTTTTGCCCTTCTTTTCAAAGGTTTTTCGCAAAGAAAAGACGCCCCCGCGCCATCGCGCGGGGGCGTCTCCTGCCGTACAGCCGGATTTCGATTATTCGGCTTTCTCCGCCTTCCCTGCCGCAGCCCGTGCGGCGTCCAGCTTCTTATTCCGGAAATAGATCGCGAGCGCCGTCAGAATCATGCACAGATTGATGATATAAAAGACAAACGCAAGCACCGTCAGCGGCTTCCAATAGCCGGCGCCCTGATCCGCCGACGCGAAAATCTTGCTCAAAATCCCGCCGATGTAGCCGATCCCGATCAAAATCGTGAATTGCAGGCTGGTCCCCTTGGTCGTTCTCGCCTTATAGGCGCGGACGATGTTGAAGGGCCAGGACGCCCCGAAACAAAGCACCATGACGATTTCAAAAATAGTTGCAAACGTTCCCATACCGCTGTTTACTCCTTAAAGATCCTTTCTTCTGTAATCGGGCAGAAGGCGGGGCGAAGGCATCGATGGACGCAACCCTGCCCCCTCCAATTCCTTTTCAAACGCCTTGACAAAATCGAGCGTGAGCGCGCCGAGTTTCACCGTTTTGCTCTTTTCGCCCGCGTGCTTTCCCGCGTTTCTGCCGAACACGATGACGTCCAGGAGGGAGTTGCCCATCAGGCGGTTGGTGCCGTGAATGCCCCCGACCGCTTCGCCCGCGACGTACAGATTTTCCACGCCCGACATGCCGTCCGGAGAAATGTCGATGCCGCCGTTCTGATAGTGCAGCGTCGGATAGACCAGAATGGGCTCCTTGCGGATGTCGATGCCGTATTTCCCGAACATGCGCAGCATGGCGGGGATGCGCTTTTCGATCGTCCCCTCTCCGTTGAGAAGATCGATGAGCGGCGTATCCAGCCAGACCCCTTCGCCGTCCGCCGTCCTGACTCCGCCGCCGTTCTGTTTGCATTCGCGGATGATGGACGACGCGGTGACGTCGCGGGTCTCCAAAGGATTGACGAACGCCACGCCCTCTTTATTGACGAGCTGCGCGCCCAGCGAACGCACCTTTTCGGTGACGAGCGCGCCGAAGATCTGCGTGGGCGCCGCCGCGCCCGTGGGATGATATTGCAGGGTTTCGGGATAGAGGAGCTTTGCGCCCGCGCGATAGGCGAGTACCAGCCCGTCCGCCGTGGCGCCGTAGTGATTGGAGGTCGGGAAGCCCTGGTAGTGCAGCCGCCCCGCGCCGCCCGTGGCGATGATGACCGTCTTGGCGCGCGCGACGAGAATTTCGCCCGTCTCCATGTTCAGGAGAACGGCGCCCGCCGCCTTGCCCTCTTTGTCCTTGATGAGTTCGATGGCGGAGGTAAAATCCACCACCGTGATGCCGCGGTTGAGGACTTCGTCCCGCAGCACCCGCATGATTTCGGAGCCGGAATAGTCGCGGCAGGCATGCATGCGCTTGACGGACGTGCCGCCGCCGTGCGTTTCGATCATCGTTCCGTCGGGCGCCTTGTCGAACATGACGCCGAGGTCGTTCAGCCACTTGATCGCTTCGGGCGCTTCGGTGACGAGTTTGTACAGCAGGGAGGGCTTGTTTTTGAAATGCCCGCCGCCCAGCGCGTCGAGATAGTGAATGGCGGGACTGTCGTTCTCCCGATCCGCCGCCTGGATGCCCCCTTCCGCCATCGCGGTGTTGGCGTCGCCCAGGCGGAGTTTGGTGACGATCATGACGTTGGCGCCGCAGTTATCCGCTTCGATCGCCGCGGAAGAGCCCGCGCCGCCGCCGCCGATGACGAGCACGTCCACGTCGTAATCGGGATTTTTCAGATCGATCTTTTTGCCCAGCACGCGGGAGCGCCCCTGCAGGAGCGCGGCGAGCTCGTGCAGGACTTTGCCCCCTTTATTGGGGCCGGCTTTGAGTTCTTCGTAGGCGGACGCGATATAATCGGGATGGAAGGAAGCGAGGACTTCGTCCTTTTCCTCCGCCGTCATGCGGCGGAGTTCCGCGCCCAGACGGGAAGCGCGCGTCGCTTCCACCTTCTTCATGGAGACAATCTGTTCTTCGGTGTACTGATACATACGCTTCTCCTTTATTTCTCGATGACTCTGTGATTATACAGTTCTTTCAGCTCTTCGACGGGCTTGCCCATCAGGCTTTCGAGCAAGGCTTCGAATTTGCCTTCGCCGATCTCCTGCACCCGCTTTTCGAGATGCTCGCTCCTGGGCGCGATGTACTTGCCCGTGAGCCGCCGCGCAAGTTCCGCCACCTGCGGATGGGAGATGCCCGCCGGGCAGCGGGCGGAGCATACGCCGCACATGACGCAGTCGAAGCTCTCCTCCGCGCACTTCTCGTATTCGCCGCGCTGCGCGTAGGCGATGTACTGCATGACGTTGAGCCCCTGGGTGCAGCTCTTGGTGCAGGCGTTGCAGCCGATGCACGAATAGATTTCGGGGTACAGCTGCATCATGATCTGCTGGGTGGGCCTGATCTTTTCGATGTCGTACACCTGCTTGACGAGCGGGAAGAAGGGAAGAGTGGCGACGTACATGCCCTCTTCCACCTGCGTCTGGCAGGCGAGACAGGTTTTAAGCTCCTGCTGACCTTTGATGCGGTAGATGGTGGCGCAGGCGCCGCAGAATCCGTTCCGGCAGCCGCATCCGCGCACCAACTGATACCCCGCGTATTCCATCGCCTTCATGATGGTGAGGTCTTCGGGCACCTGATACCTCTTGCCGAAAAAATAGACGTTGACCGTTTTTTCCATTGCTTCTTCCTCCAATCAATACTCGTCGGGCAGTTCGTCCAGCTCGTCAAAGCGGAAGACGGGGCCGTCCTTGCAGACGAATTTGTCCCCCACGTTGCACCTGCCGCACTTGCCGATGCCGCATTTCATTCTCAGTTCCAGCGTCGTATATACGCGGGATTTGTCAAAGCCGAGCTGCAAAAGCCCCGCCAGCGTGAATTTGATCATGATGGGCGGACCGCACAGCACCGCCGTCATCGAGGGATCCAGCCCCAGTTCGCTGACGTAGGCGGGCACGAATCCGACGTGTCCGTCCCAGCCCTCCTGCGGGCGGTCGATCGTGAGATAGACCTTGAAATCGGGTTCTTTTTCCCATTCGCTCTGAATCTCTTCGATGTCTACGAGATCGTCCTTGCTCCGCGCGCCGTACACGACGACGACTTTGCCATAATTCTTTCTGTAATGCCGGACGTAGTTGATGACGCTCCTCAGCGGCGCCAGCCCGATGCCCCCCGCGATGAACAGGAGGTCTTTACCCCTGAACTCCCCTTCGACGGGGAAATTCCTGCCGTAGGGACCGCGCACGGTGATCTGCTGCCCCACTTCCAGCGAGTGGATGATGCTCGTCACGCAGCCGCACTTCTTGATGGAAAATTCCATGTATTCTTCGTTCGTCGGCGAAGAGGTGATGGAGAACATGCACTCGCCCGCGCCGGGCACGGAGACCATCGCGCACTGACCGGGCATATGCTCGAACAGCTTTTTGCCGTCCGTGCCCACGACCCGGAAGGTCTTGACGTCGGGGGTATCCCGGCGGATGTCCGTGATCACGCCGATTTTCGGAATGAGATTTTCGTTAATCATGCTTCTCGCCTCCTATCGTTTTGACCACCTTGACGATGTTGAGATGCTGCGGGCACTTGTTGACGCACCTGCCGCACCCCACGCACGAATACACGCCGTTGTAGCGGGCGGGATAATACACGAGCTTGTGCATGAACCGCTGGCGGTACCGCTGCATCTGCGTCGTGCGGCTGTTCGCCGCCGCCATCTGCGTGAAGTCGGAATACATGCAGGAATCCCAGCAGCGGAAGCGGATGATCCCGTCGTTGGTCCTGAAATCCCGGATGTCGAAGCACTGGCAGGTGGGGCAGACGAACGTGCATGCCCCGCAGCCGAGACAGGCTTCGGACAGCGACTGCCAGACGGGCAGATCGAAGAGTTCGTTGAGATTTTCCGGCTTGAAGCGGGAGAGATTGAGCGCGGAGAAGGGGAGCTTATCGACGATCTCCTTCGTCTTTTCCCGCTGCGCTTCCACTTCGCTTTCGCCCCCCTCTTCGAACAGCCCCTTCACCTTTTCCGTGAGCGCTTCGCCCTTTCGGGTGTTGGGCTGCCAATAGAGGTATTTTTCGTCCAGCCAGGTCGTGACGTCCCCGCCGGGCGCCGTCGCGTCGATGCCGAACACCTTGCAGAAACAGCTCTCTTCCGGCCGCGAACAGGCGAGCGTGACGACCGTTGCCGCCTCCCGCCGCTCCTTGTAATAGGTGTCCACCGGCTCGTCGAGAAAGACGTTGTCCAAGACGTCGAAGGCGCGGAAATCGCACCCCTTGACGCCGAACAGCACGAAGGGCTGTTTCTCCGTCCGCACGTCGATGATCTCGATGTTCTTGCCCTCCGTCTTGAAGCGCATCATCTCTTCGCTCTGCGGGAAGAACAGATCCTTGGGGGACTTGACCGTCTTGAGGGTTTCGAGAGAGACTTCGGCGTCCTCTTTATACGGGGCGTAATTGACTTCGCCCGCCTTTTTCACGGGCAGCCAGAGGGGCATGGACGCGGATATCTCCCCATACAGCCCGCCGAGTTTTTCTTTTGCGATTTTAAGCATTTTGTCCCTCCGCCTTGAATGCGTCCTTCGGCTCCGCGTCCCCTTCCGTATATTCGGTCAGGGGCGTCTTGCCGTCGGCGGTCTCGCCCGCCTGAAATTCCCCGTACAGGGTATCCATGTCTTTGATGAATTTGCGATTCAGAAGATGCAGGGGGATGTGCTGCGGGCAGACGCGGCTGCATTCGCCACAGTCGGTGCAGCGCCCCGCCACGTGGAAGGCGCGGATGATGTGGAACATCTGCTCTTCGAACGACGTATCGTTCGCCTTGGCGGCGATCCCCGACGCGGGGTTGTCGAACACGCATTTCACGCACGAACACGCCGGGCAGACGTTGCGGCAGGCGTTGCAGCGGATGCACTTGGACAGTTCCTTCTGCCAGAAGGCAAACCGCTCTTCCGCCGTCATCTTTTCCAGCTTTTCCACGCCCGCAAAACGGTCGTTTTTCGTTTCGGGCATCTCGTGCAGGACGATGGTCTCGTCCGCGACCATGAACTTCTTGCCCTTACAGCACAGGCACTTTTCCAGCAGGATCTCCTCCCGCGGGAACTTATCCGTCCCGTACAGGGAAGTGACCTCCACGCCGTCCTTTTCTTCCTCCACTTCCGTGACGCCCGTCACGCCCTTGCGGCGGATCTTTTCGATGTCGAGTTTCCCCTGGCATTCGACGCCGATCACGAGGATGTTCTCGCGCGCGACGCGGTGTTCCTTGACGAGCTGATTGAAGCTGTATGTATCGCAGGGTTTCAGAAATACCGCCGTTTTTCCCGGCTTCTTGCTCGCCGCGATGAGGTATTTGGAGAGATTGGCGCCGCAGAATCCGTTGTACACGAATTCCGAAAGCTCCTCTTCCGTCTCGAAGGAGGCGGGGCTGGGGTCGAAGTAAAATTCGCCCTTCTTCCAGCCGATCACGCGGGCGACTTCGCCGCTCTTCAAAAGCGCCGCCGCCCTCTCTTTCATCTTGAGTTCCACGTCACGCATTTTCCGTTTCCTCCTTGCACCTGAGATCGGTAAGCCGCTTGTTTTCGCCGAGCGAAGCCACCGTCCTGACGAAATCGTTCATGACGGCGGAAAAGCGCGCGCCCTCCGCGGCGGAAACCCACTCCACGCGGGTGCGTTCCCGTTCGATACCGAGATAGTCGAGAAAACTGAACAGCAGCGCCATCCGCCGCCGCGTATAGTAGTTGCCCGTGACGTAATGGCAGTCGCCGGGATGGCAGCCGCAGAGGATGACCCCGTCCGCCCCCCGCTGGAACGCCTTCAGCACGAACATCGGATTGACCCGGCAGGAGCAGGGCACGCGGATGATCTTGACGTTGGCGGGATAGCTGAGACGGCTGGATCCCGCGAGATCCGCCCCCGCATACGAACACCAATTGCAGCAGAACGCCACGATATTGGGGGAATATTCTTTGGTTACATCTTGCATATCGCTTCCACCTCCGACATGATCTGTCCGGAACTGAATCCGCTCAAATCCATCGCGCCCGAAGGGCAGGTCACCGTGCAGGCGCCGCAGCCCTGGCAGACCGCCGGATTGACGGACGCCACCCGCCGCACTTCCGTCTTGCCGCCGCCCAGGCGGAATTCCTTGTCGACGTAAGTGATCGCGCCGTAAGCGCAGACATTGGCGCACTGGCTGCACCCGTTGCACATCGATTCGTCGGGATGCGCGATGCAGGGATTGGTTTTGAGTTTATCCTTGACGAGAAGTCCGATGACCTTCGCCGCGCACGCGGACGCCTGGGACACCGTTTCGGGGATGTCCTTGGGTCCCTGGCAGACGCCGGCGAGATACACGCCCGCCGTCGGGCTCTCCACCGGGCGGAGTTTGGCGTGCGACTCGGTGAGGAAGTTGTTGGTGTCGATGCTCGCCGTGAGCAGCGTCGCCACCTTCCGCACGGAGGGTTCCGGCTCGATCGCCGTGGCGAGGACGACGAGATCGGAGGGAATGACCACCTGCTCGTTGTCGATGAGGTTGGAGCCCTGCACCATCAGCTTGCCGTTCTCGTTATACACCTTCCCGACCATGCCCTTGATGTAATCGACGCCGTACTGTTCCACCGCGCGGCGGTAGAACTCGTCGTAATTCTTGCCCGGCGTGCGGACGTCGATGTAAAAGACGTGCACTTCGGTGTCGGGGTATTTCTCGCGGATGAGCATCGCGTGCTTGGCGGTGTACATGCAGCAGATCTTGGAGCAGTACGGCTTGCCGCAGCCCGACGTATCGCGGGAACCGACGCACTGGATGAAGGTGATGACCTTGGGATGCTTGCCGTCCGAAGGGCGGAGCAGGACGCCGTCCGTAGGCCCCGCCGCGTTCATCAGCCTCTCCAATTCGAGGGAAGTGATGACGTCTTTATTGTCCGCATAGCCGTATTCGTTGAACTTATCCGGCTTCATGGGACGGAAGCCGGTGGCGACGACGATCGCGCCGTACTTGCGCTCGACGAATTCGTCCTTCATCGTGTAGTCGATGGCGCCGACGCCGCAGAACTTCTGGCAGATGCCGCACTTGCCCGTCTTGAGCTTGATGCACTGTTCGGGGTCGATGACCGCCACGTTGGGGATCGCCTGCGCGAACGGGATATAGATCGCCGTGCGGTTGTTCAGCCCCATGTTGAACTCGTTGAGTCCCTTTCTGGACGGGCATTTTTCCATGCACACCTTGCAGCCCGTGCATTTCGTCTCGTCCACGTACCGCGCCTTTTTGCGGATCTTCACCGTGAAGTTGCCGACGAAGCCCTTGACCTCCTCCACTTCCGAATAGGAGAGGATGTCGATCTTCTCGTTCTGAGCGCAGTCCACCATCTTGGGGGTGAGGATGCACGCCGAGCAGTCGAGGGTGGGGAAGGTCTTGTCCAGCTGCGCCATGCGCCCGCCGATCGTGGGATTTTTCTCCACGATGTCCACTTCGAACCCCGCCTCCGCGATGTCGAGCGCCGCCTGGATGCCCGCGATGCCGCCGCCGATGACCAGCGCCCGCTTGGTGACGGGGCTTTCGCCCACCTGCAAAGGCGCGTCGAGATTGACCTTCGCGATCGCCGTGCGGACGAGGACGAGCGCCTTTTCCGTCGCCTCTTCCCTGTCCTTATGGATCCACGAGCAATGCTCGCGGATGTTGGCGATCTCCACCATGTACGGATTCAGCCCCGCCTCTTCCGCCGCCTTGCGGAAGGTGGCTTCGTGCATCCGGGGAGAACAGGAACCGATGACGACCGCGGTCAGATTGTATTCCCTGATCGCGTTTTTGACGAGCTGCTGTCCGTTCTCCGAACACATGTACTGATAGTTTGCGGAAAAGACCACGCCCGGCTCCCGGCGGATGACTTCCGCCACCCGTTCCACGTCCACCGTCGCGGCGATGTTGCTTCCGCACCAACAGATAAAAACACCGATTCTTTGCATGTTATAACTCTCTTTTCAAATTCATTTGTTGTACTTTCTGTACGCGCTGACGAGGAGCTGCTGGGGAATGAGTTCGTCCACGATGGGCGGGATGTCCTCCGCCTTTATGCCGTTTCCGTTCTGCATCCGCACGACGGTGTCCCGCACCGCCTCCACCACCGCCGCGGGCGCGACGCCGCGCGGGCAGCGCTCCACGCATGCCATGCAGGAGAGGCAGTTCCAGATCGCCTTCCCCGCGAGCAGCTTCTCCACCTTCCCCTGCGCGAGCAGGGAGACGAACTGATGGGGCTTGATGTCCATCTCGCGGAAGGCGGGGCAGCGCCCCGAACACTTGCCGCACTTCATGCACTTTCTCACGTCCGTGCCGCTCATGCGGAGGAGATTTTCTTTCTGTTCTTCTCTCGTCATTCTTTCACCCCCAATGCTTCCGCCAAAAGTTCGGTGAAATAGCGGACGGGCAGAATTCCCTCCCCGTTCGCCTGCAGGTTATACAGGCAGAGCGGGCAGGCGGTGATGACCTCTTCCGCCCCCTTCTCCTTCGCGCTCGTCAAAACCATGGTACTCCGCTTTTTGGGAAGTTCGGCATTTTTGAGCGCCACGTACGCGCCGCAGCATTCGTTTCGGAAGGGATAGACGACGGGGGTGCCGCCGATCGCGCGGATAAAATCTTCGATGATGTGCGGATTTTCCGGGTCGTCGAACGCCATCACGCCGCTCGGGCGGAGCAGCAGGCATCCGTAATAGGCGCCCACCTTCTTATTCAGGGGCTTTACCACCTTTCTGGCGATGTTGTCAAAGCCCACGACGTCGCGCAGGAGTTCGAGATAGTGCAGAACCTGCGTCTCCCCTCTGTACGGCTCTTCGAGCGCGAGATAGTTGTTCGCGCGCGAAGAGATGTCCTTATCCGAACGCATGTCTTCGTTCGTCCGCTTGATGACGTTGTGGCAGGCGGAACAGAGGGTGAGCAGCTTCCCGCCGTGATGCTTGGCGTAATCGAGCGCGCGCACCGCCGAGAGCTTGGTGGCGATCTCGTCCCGCGCCATCGGATACACCGCGCCGCAGCACTGCCAATTTTCGATTTCTTCCATTTCTATCCCCAAAGCCGCGGCGGAAAGGCGGGCGTACACGTCCAGATCCTTCGCCTTGGTTTTCAGGGTACAGCCGGGATAATAACTGATCTTCATATCTTATATGCCCTTTTTTATTTCTGCGGGTACGCCATTTCTTCGGGCTTGAACACCTCGTCGAACTTCTCCGCAGTCAGAAATCCGAGCGCCACACACGCCTCTTTCAGGGAGATGTTTTCCTTATACGCCTTCTTCGCCGTCTTCGCCGCGTTCTCGTACCCGATGTACGGGTTGAGCGCCGTGACCAGCATGAGCGAATTGTAGAGGTTGTGCTTCATCTTTTCGCGGTTGGCGCGAATCCCCGTGACGCAGTTCTTTTCGAAAGAGGTGATCCCGTCCGCCAGCAGCCGCACCGATTGCAGGAAGTTGTAGATGATGACGGGCATAAAGACGTTGAGTTCGAAATTGCCCTGCGACGCCCCCATGCCGACCGCCACGTCATTGGCGATCACCTGCACGGCGACCATCGTCATCGCTTCGCACTGCGTCGGGTTGACCTTGCCGGGCATGATGCTCGAACCCGGCTCGTTTTCGGGGATGAAGATCTCCCCCAGCCCGTCGCGGGGACCGGACGCCAGCCAGCGCACGTCGTTGGCGATCTTCATGAGGTTCGCCGCCAGCGCTTTGAGTCCGCCGTGCGCGAATACGAGATCGTCCTTGGACGTGAGCGCGTGGAATTTATTTTCCGCCGTCACGAACTTCTTGCCCGTCAGCTCGCTCACCTTTTCGGCGACCTTTTCGGCAAAGCCCTTGGGCGCGTTGAGACCCGTGCCGACCGCCGTGCCGCCGAGCGCGAGTTCTTTCAGCCCCGGCAGCGCCAGCGAAATCTGCGCCCTGGTCTTTTCGATCATGTTCCGCCAGCCGCTGATCTCCTGCGAGAAGGCGACGGGAACGGCGTCCTGCAAATGCGTTCTGCCGCTCTTGACGATCCCTTCGTTTTCCGCTTCCAGACGGCGGAAGGTGGCGATGAGCTTGTCCATCGCGGGGAAGAGAGAATCCTCTATCGCGATCACCGCCGCGATGTGCATCGCCGTGGGGAAGGTGTCGTTGGAACTCTGGCTCTTATTGATGTCGTCGTTGGGGTGCAGCAGCTTTTTGCCCGCCATCTCGTTGCCGCGGTTGGCGATGACTTCGTTGGCATTCATGTTGGACTGGGTACCGCTGCCCGTCTGCCAGACGACGAGGGGGAAATGCTCGTTGAGACTTCCCGAGATCACTTCGTCCGCCGCCGCGCAGATCAAGTCTTTTTTCTCCGCGGGAAGAATGCCCAGCTCGAAATTGGCGAGCGCCGCCGCCTTTTTGAGAATGCCGAAGGCGTGGGTGATTTCCCGCGGCATCACTTCGGTGCCGATTTGGAAATTTTCGTGGCTGCGCTCCGTCTGCGCCCCCCAGTATTTATCGGCGGGGACCTTCATCTCCCCCATCGTATCCTTTTCGATGCGATATTCCATGTCCGTCACCTCAGATGTTCACCTGCGCGATGACCGATTTGAGCGCCTCCGCGCTGTGGCGGAATTTCGCCATTTCCTCTTCGGACATCTTGGGCGCGAGCGTGGACAGAATACCCCGGCTGCCCAACACGCACAGCGTGGACAGGCAGACGTCGGAAATGCCGTATTCCCCTTCCAGAAGGGTGGACAGGGTCATCACGGTGTCCGCGCCCGAATAGATGCACTTGATGATGTGGCAGAGGGAGGCGGCGATGCCGTAGAAGGTAGCCCCCTTGCCCGCGATGATCTTGCCGCCCGATTTGCGGACGTATTCCTCCACCTCTTCCCGCTGATAGGGCGTGATGGGCAGGACGGATTTATTGGTGAGCGCGTCGTCGTAATCGTTCAGGGGAATCCCCGTGATATCCGCTGTCGACCACGCCACGAAAGAGGTGTCGCCGTGTTCGCCGAGAACGTAGGCGTGCACCTGCTTCTGGTTGATGGAATAGAGTTCGGAAAGGCGGGTGCGCAGGCGGATGGTGTCCAGAATGGTGCCCGAACCGAACACCCGGCTCTTGGGCAGCCCCGTCACCTTCGCGAATACATAGGTAAGAATATCCACGGGATTGGCGACGATGACGTAAATGGCGTCGGGCGCGTGTTTGACGATTTCGGGCGCGATGCTCTTGATGATGTCCACGTTTGTCTGCGTCAGGTCGATGCGGGACTGTCCCGGCTTTCTGCCGATCCCGGAGGTCACGACGACGATGTCGGAGCCTTCCGCGTCCTCATACGTCCCTTCGTACACCTTCGTGGGAGAGAGGAAAGGCGTCGCCTGCTTGATGTCCAGCGCTTCGCCGCGCGCCTTGTCGTGATTGACGTCGATGAGAACGATTTCCGAAACGGGGCTGTCCACGACCAGCGTGTATGCGATCGTCGCGCCCACAGAACCTGCACCGATGATAGTAACCTTGTTGTTCATACCTGTATTCTCCGTATGTTGAATTTTGTCCTGCCGAAAGAGCCGTGCAAACCGAAATCCGGCCGTAAAAAAAGGCGGATGATTTCCGCCCTGCCGATAAACAGCCACCCGGACACGCGCTTCACTGCGCTCGCTCACCCGACCATTTTCCCACGTTATGCTATTCTATTATAGCACAATTTTTTCTTTAACTCAACTTCTTGGGCCGCATAGTCGGAAATTTAAGCGATAATTTTTTGTGATTTTTTTATCGATTAAGTTCTTGCCGATGAGCCGGCATGCCGTAAAAAAGCCGCCCGAAAACCGGACGGCAAGACGCTCAATTTTTGCGCGAAGGGATAAAGAAGGAGATAATCCCTTCGAGAATCAGGAAGATACCGACGACGATAAACACCCAGTCCACCGTTCCGCCCTGGTTGAAGAAAAGCAGGAAGGCGATGACGATGCCGAGAACGGGCGCGGCGTATGCGGCGATCGTATCGATGGCGCGGGCGCCCTTTACCCGGAAACGGATGCGGTAGTACAGCGACACGATCCCCCAGATCAGAAGGAGCGCCGCGACGATGTACAGCACCGCGCTGACGATGGTAAATCCGAAGATGATGAACAGAACGCCCACGACGATCTTCACGACGGCGGAAGGGATCAGTTTGCCCGCGATGTCGAACAGACCCGACAGGATGAGCAGCGCGCCGAGCAGGGTCATGGCGACGGTGATGACGTCCCGTTTCATGATGAGACACAATACGCCGAGTACGATGACGAGTACCGACGAAACGATCTTTTGCGTAATTTTCATTTATCCTACCTCCTTCGGGGATCCGCCGCTTTTCCGCGCGCGGAAAACTCCTTTCCCGGGCGGCTTCGGCTCATTCCACCGTAAATTTTTCCGAGCGGAAATTTGCATAGAAACTGCCGCGAACGGCCGTAAAACGGAGCACGCAATAATCGGGATCGGTCACGCCGCCCGCATAATACATCGTGTCCCCTTCCCGCCAGATGCGTTCCTTGGCTTCGGGCGTTTCCAGAACTTCCACCGTCCCCGTCAGGCTCACGCCCCGGAAAAAGCGGCGGTCGACGAAATACAACCCCGCGCGCGGGTCTTTCCTGAAACGCGCCACCTTGCAGGAAGAGGTATTGGTGGAGAACCAGAACACTTTAATCCCCTCCCGCTCGCGCGGTTTCAGCATCGCCTTCGTAACGGGATACCCCTCTTCGTCCAGATAGGAAAGCAGCGCATACGATGCCTTGTCGATGAGCGTGCCCGCGGTCTTTTCAAAATCCCGGCCCATATCTGTCTCCTTTATCCGACGCCGCAAGGCGCGGAAAATTTTATTTTCGCGCGGATGTTATTTCTGCGCGCGGAGAACGGCGAGACGGATATAGCCGTTCTGCCAGCGGTGCGCCGCACGGGCGCAGGGATATTTGGATTCTTTACGGCATTCGCCGCAAAATTCGTAACTGCCGCAAAGATCTCTCCCTTCGCGCATGCTGTCAAACCACTTGATTTTATCGAATTGATCCTGTTCCGTTCTGAAACTCATAATTTTTCGACCTCCCGCGATGCCCGGGCAAGCCGTACGGCTCCGCCCTCTGACTTCCTGTCTATATTATAATAGATTGCGAAGAATTTTTCAACCTTTTGCGACAAAAAAATGCAAAAATTTTTTATGTATATTCTGGTATAGCCCGCAAAAAGCAAAAAAACGCGGCAAAACGCCCCGCGCTTGCCCCCCCTTTATACAAAAAGCTGCCGCCTCCTTCCATTTCATGGCTCCCTTGCGAAAAAGCTGTCGGCACAGCCGCCCAACCTTGGCTCCCTTGCGCAAAGAGAACCGACACCACATCCCCCACCCCTGGCTCCCTTGTGCAAAGGGAGCTGTCAGCGCAGCTGACTGAGAGATTGTCTGCACGAGTTTCATTTTTCTTCATCGAGAACAGACTTTCTTATCCCCTCCGTCACTTCGTGACACCTCCCCTTACCATAAGGGGAGGCATGGGGTGGGGACACCTCCCCTTTCCAAAAGGGGAGGCATGAAGAGAGAGCTTTGCCCCACTCCCTTTCCAAAAAGGAGACATAGTTGATAGGTGCGACACCTTCCCCGACTATAAGGGGAGGCATGGGAGGGTGCAACACCTCCTTACCACAAGGGAAGACGGGGAGAAAGAGCACTCCCTTACCACAAGGGAAGCATGGAAAAAGGGGTGACACTTCCTTACCATAATGGGAGGTATGGAAAGAGGACGTCGAAGTTCGGGACAATACAAAAACCGCGGCTTGAAAGCCGCGGTCGGATAATCTTTTTGTCCCGCCCCGCACAGCCCCGCCTTTGCAACAAAAACGTTGCAAAGCGACGGACCGGCATCTTCTTTTGCGCCCGAGCCGCTTCCTTCCGTCCGACGCCTTTCCCGGCGTCCGGGTCTTCCGAAAAGACGAAAGCCGATTTTCCTCGGCGTTCTCCTCCCTGCGGCTTTTTTCGGGGAACAATACTATATTCTATGCCGCAGGAATATTTTTGATGTCTTTATCCGCAAATTTTTCCGAAAAAATTTTCAGCGGATCTCGGCGACGCGCAGATTGCTTAAAATCTCTTCGTACTTGTCCTTTGTAAAGGAGATCTTGCCGACCGTGGTGACCGTGGCGGTGCCCGCCGCGACCCCCGCTCGCAACACGTCGGGAAGGGGGGCGCCCTGTTCCATCATCATCGCCGCGGCGGCAACCATGCCGTCCCCCGCGCCCACCGTAGAATTGACGGCGACGTTGATGCTCTTGCAATAATAGTTGTGCGTCCCGTCCGTGATGACCGCCCCGTCCTTGCCGAGAGAGAGCAGGACGATTCTCGCGCCCCGGTCGAGAAGCTCGCGGCAGCCCGCCAGCATATCGTCCTTATCGGCGATTTCCCTGCCCAAAGTGTTCTGCAACTCGTCGAGATTGGGCTTGACGAGATCCACCCCCGCGTCCAGCGCGGCGAGAAGCCTTTCCCCCTCCGCGTCCGCGATGCGGATGGTCTTGGGATCGGCGGCGCGGAACAGACTGCCGTAATACTTCGCGTCCACGCCGCGGGGGAGGCTCCCCGAAACGACGGTGACGCTGCTGCGCGCGGAGAGCATCTGCACCATATTCAGAAGCTCCTCCGTCTTTCCTTCGCTGACCTCTTCGCCCACGTCGTTGACTTCGGTGAGCATGGATTTATGGTCGATGAACTTATAATTCTCGCGCACCCTGCCCTTGTTCCAGACGAAGGTGAAGGGAACCCCTTCCTTGTCCAGCGCGTTTTCGAACATATACCCGTTCTCGTTATACATGAGCCCGGTGGCGTACGGTTCGCCGCCCAGCCGGGCGACGCCGATGGCGACGTTGAGCGCCTTGCCCGTAAAGGAGAGAGTCTTGCTCTTGACGATATTCGTCCTGCCTATGTTGAGGGAATCGAGTTCTATGGTAATGTCCGTACAGGGACTCAAACAAACGGTTAAAATCATGGAAAAAATCGTTCTCCTTCCGGGCGGGGGAAGTGCGCCTCCCGTTCCCCGTTTATTATACAACAAACCGACGGAAATTTCAAGATGAAAAGAAAAATTTTTCCGAAAAAATTTTTCACGGCGGAAGAGCCGCGCTTTTCCTCCCCTCATTCCCGAAAAAACAGCTCCTTTCGGGAAGCTGTTTTCGGACGGATTTACATGGAAATCATCTGCAACGTTTCGTAGAGCTCGTAATTGAATTCCTTCTTCATGGAAACCGCTTCGATAATGTCCATGTCTATGATCTCGTTTTTGTGGATGCCCACGGCGCGGTTGCCGATCCCCTCTTTGAGGAGGCGGACCGCCTTGTTGCCGAACTGCGCCGCCAGCATTCTGTCCGCCATGGAAGGCGAACCGCCCCGCTGGACGTGACCGATGCAGGTGGGACGCACCGAATAGGTGGTCACTTCCTGCAGCTGCTTGGCGAACTGTTCCGCGCTCATGACCCCTTCCGCCACCACGATGATGTTGGAGTGCTTGCCGTTGGCGCGGGAACGGTTGATGCGCATGACGATGTCGTCCATGTCGAAGGCGATTTCGGGCACGACGATGATCTCCGCGCCCGACGCGATGCCGCTGTACAGCGCGATGTCGCCGCAGTGCCTGCCCATGACCTCCACGACGGAAATGCGCTCGTGCGAAGTCATCGTATCGCGCAGCTTATTGATGATGTCCAGACAGGTATTGACCGCCGTATCGAAACCGAGCGTATAATCGGTGTACTGCTGATCGTTGTCGATGGTTCCGGGAATGCCGATCGTGGGTACGCCGTAGTCCTCGCTCAAAACTTTCGCGGCGCGGAAAGACCCGTCGCCGCCGATGACGACAAGCCCTTCGATCCCGTGACGGGACAGGGTCTCCACCGCCTTTTGCTGACCTTCTTTGGTCAGCATTTCCAGACAGCGCGCCGTGCGGAGCATGGTCCCGCCCCGCTGTACGATGTCGGAAACGCTGCGCATTTCCATGGGAATGACGTCGTCCTCCATCAGGCCTGCATAGCCGCGCTCGATGCCGAAAACCTCCAACCCGAAATAAATGGCCGTCCTGACCACGGCGCGGATAGCCGCATTCATGCCGGGGGCGTCGCCGCCGCTCGTCAACAAGCCGATACGTTTCATAACCAAATCCTCCGTCGATTGATAAATATACGAGGACCCCGCCTCTGAGGGCAAAATCCGTTAATTCGCGAAATTTTCTCATCTCCGCCGCGGGGATACCCCCCGACGGTCCCTCTTTATCATATCGCCGTCCGAGACATTCCATACTATTATAACAAATATTCGGAAAAAAACAAAGTCTTTTTATGCCTTTTCCGAAAATTTTTCAGACGAGTTTTATGCAATCGTCGGAAAGAAAGCTGGAAAGCTCCGCCATCAGCGCCCTGCCGGGGGTCACCCGCTGGGAACAGAGCATCTTTTTCCTGTCCCGCACGAAATAGACGGGCGTATCCCCTTCGTAGCTGCAAAGGGTCTCCATGAGTTCCTCCACGTCTTCGTCCGCCATGCCGCCGATTTTCAGCCACAGCGCCCTTTCCTTTCCGGGCGCCGTCCCCGCCGGAGCGGAAGGGCGGACGGGGAAAGGATGCCCCGCGGAAGAAGCCGGCTTCTCCTCCCCCTCTTCGGGCAGAAATTCCGTCATCCTGTCCACGATGATCGTGGGCGCCTTTTCTTCGTCGATGTCGATCTTGCCGCTCAGAGAGACCACCGTGTCGGGGGCGAGAAAGCTCTTGATCCTGTCGTAGACGTTGGGGAAGCAGACGCACTCCACCGTCCCGTACAGGTCTTCCACGGTCACGAACGCCATGAACGACCCCGAGCGGGTCTGCAATTTTTTATAGGAGGAGATCATCCCCCCCATCGTCACCGATTGTCCGTCCGAAATTTCCGTGTAGTTTCTGACGCCCGTGTCTTCGTCTTCGGTGTACTCGGTGAGCATGGAGCAGTTGAAGGTCCTGTCCCGGAAATACGCGGCGTATTTTTCGAAGGGATGACCGCTGACATACACGCCCAGGACGGATTTTTCCTTGGAGAGCCGTTCCGTCGGCTCGTATTCGGGGATGTCGGGATAGTCGATCTCGATGCTCTGTTCTTCGATGATCCCGCCGAACAGGGAGATCTGCGCGCCCGCCTTCTGCTTGTCCATCGCGTTGACCCGGGTGATCGCCCCGTCGTAGACGGCGGCGAGCTGCGCGCGCGGATGCCCGAAACAATCGAACGCCCCCGCGTAGATCAGGCTTTCGACGATGCGCTTGTTGATGTGCCTGGCGCAGCGGATGGCAAAATCGGCGAAATCCTTGAACTCCCCGTTTTCCTCCCGCTCGGCGATGACCGCTTCGATGGGAGCCTGCCCCACCCCGCGCAGCGCGCCCAGGCCGAAGCGCAGTCCGTTCCCCTGCACGGAGAAGATCGCCTTGGACTTGTTGATGTCGGGGGGAAGGACTTCGATGTTCTTCTCCTTCATGTAGGCGATATACTTGGAAATTTCTTCGATCTTGTCGATGCGGTCGTTCAGGATGCCCGCGAGAAATTCCTTGGGGTAGAAATATTTGAGATAGGCGGTGCGGTAGGCGACGACCGCATACGCCGCCGCGTGCGATTTGTTGAAGGCGTAGGAGGCAAAGCTCTCCATGTCCGCAAAGATCTTCGCCGCCACGTCCGCCGGGATGCCCTGCGCGGCACAGCCCGTGATGTTGCCCCCCTTGTCGATGTCGCCGTAGATGAACTTGTCCTTCTGCGCCATCAGCTCGTCCTTGTGCTTCTTCGCCATGGCGCGGCGGACGAGATCCGCCTGCCCCAGCGAATACCCGGCGAGCCGCTGGAAGATCTGCATGACCTGTTCCTGGTAGATGATGACGCCGTAGGAATTTTTCAGGATGGGTTCGAGCAGCGGGGTGTCGTACACGATCTGGTCGGGATGATTTTTGTTGCGGATATAGGTGGGGATGAAGTCCATGGGACCGGGGCGGTAGAGGGAAATGCCCGCGATGAGATCTTCGAGACAGGTGGGCTGCAAGTCCTTCATGAACCGCTTCATGCCCCCTTGTTCGAGCTGGAACACCGCGTCCGTGTCCCCGGACGAGATGAGCTGATATGCCTCCGGCACGTCGTAGCCGATTTCGTGGAAATCGACGTCGATGCCGTAATCCTCTTTGATGTAGTCGAGCGTGTTCTGGATGTCGGTGAGGGTGGTCAGGGCGAGGAAGTCCATTTTCAGCATCCCCACCGCTTCGACCTCCTTCATGTCGAACTGCGTGACGATGTCGTCGCCGTTGCGGGCGAGCGGCACGTTGTCCGAAAGCACCTTGCGGCAGATGACGACGCCGGCGGCGTGTTCGGAAGTGTTTTTGGGCATGCCTTCCAGCTTCAGCCCCATGTCGATGACCCGGCGGAGTTCGGGGTTGGTCTCGTACACTTCGATGAATTCGGGATTCTTTTTCTTCCTCTGCTCTTCCAGCGTCTTCTGCGTGTCGATGCGCTTGTCTTCGGGCAGGGAAGGATCGGCGAGCTTCGCCTCTATCTTGGGGATGTTCATGCCCAGAAGCTCGCGGATGGTGGACTTCCCGTCCATGAGCTTGGCGACTTTGTCCGTCTCCGAATAGGGAATCCCCATCACCCGCCCCACGTCCTTGATGACCGCGCGGGAAGCGAGCGTCCCGAAGGTGACGATCTGCGCCACGTTTTCGGGGTGGTATTTCTGCCGCACGTATTCGATCGTCTCGTACCGCCGCTTGGTGCAGAAATCGACGTCGAAGTCGGGCATGGAGACGCGGTCGGGGTTGAGGAAGCGCTCGAAGATGAGTTCGTAGCGCAAGGGGTCGACGTCCGTGATCCCGATGGAATAGGCGACGATGCTGCCGACGCCCGAGCCCCTGCCCGGCCCCACGGGAATCCCGTGCAGCCGCGACCAGTTGATGTAGTCCCAGACGATGAGGAAATAGTCGGCAAAGCCCATCTTGATGATGATGCCGAGTTCGTATTCCACCCGCTTTTTGATGTCTTCCGTGATGTCCTTATACCGCTTGGGGAGCCCCTCCCACGTCAGTCTCGTGAGATATTCGGGGGAGGTGGAGCCGTCGTCGGGGGTATACAGGGGGATGAGCGACGTGTCCCGGATGGGAGTGCCGTTGGGCTTTAAGTCGAACACCGGCTCTTCGATCTTGTCGGCGATGACCCGGGTATTGGAGATCGCTTCGGGGACATAGGAGAAGAGTTCCGCCATCTCCTCCCCCGTCTTCATGTAAAATTCGCGGGAACCGAATTTCATCCGCTTGGGGTCGGCGAGCGTCTTTTTCGTCTGAATGCACAGGAGGATGTCCTGCGCTTCCCAATCCTCTTTGTTTATATAATGCACGTCGTTGGTGGCGACGAGCTGGATGCCGAGTTCCCGGGCGATCCGGATGAGCTGCGGGATGACCGCCTTTTCTTCGGGGAGGTCGTGATCCTGCAATTCGATATAGAAATCTTCGCCGAACACGTCCTGCATCTCTTTCGCCCACGCCTTGGCGCCGTCGTAATCCCCCTGCATGAGAAGCTGGGGCATCCGCCCCGCCAGACACGCCGAGAGGCAGATGACCCCTTCATGGTGCTCTTTGAGGAGTTTGTAGTCGACGCGCGGCTTGCCGTAAAAGCCGTCGATATAGGAAAGGGAATCCAGCTTGACGATGTTTTTATACCCAGTCTTGTTTTTGGCGAGCACGATGATGTGCTCCGTCCTGGTGCCGGGGCGCTTGTCCAGATAATCGTCCGTGGCGTACAGCTCGCAGCCGATGATGTATTTGAGTCCCCTTTTCACGCACTCCTCCGCAAAATACAGGGAGGCGTACATGTTGCCGTGATCGGTCACCGCGCAGCAGTCGATCCCGTTTTTCACCATGTGATCGACGAGGTCGTCCACCTTCGCGGCGCCGTCCAGAAGACTGTATTCCGTATGCAGATGCAAATGTACAAAATCCGTCATTTTATCCCTTCCGTATCTTCCTTAATCTTTTTGATCCGGGGACGCGGCGGGCGCCTTGTCCCGTCCCTCCCCTTCTTCCGCCGCCTTCGCGGCGAGTTCTTCCAGCCGCCGCAGGCGATGGCTGAGACAGCTCTTGCTGATTTTCAGCGCCGCCGCCAGCTCCTTTAAGGACAGCGACGGATTTTCCGTGCGCGCCTCGGCGGTCGCCCGAAGCCCGGCGTCCAGCCCTTCCAGCCCGCCCCGTTCGGCGAGCGAAGAAATCGCCATCACCTGCCGCACGGACGCCGCCGCGGACTTGTCCGCGTTGCCCGAAAAGCAGTTGGCGGCGCGGTTGCTGTAATTGGCTTCGTCCCGCTTCTCCACCAGCCCGGAAAATTTTCTGAGGGCGTTCTCCGCGCCGATCGCGGCGAGAAAGTCGGAGATGGTCTCCTTGCTCTTGATGTAGACGACGGCGGTGTCCTTGCGCTGCACCCGCTTGGCGAGCAGGTCGTTCTCTTCCAGCAGCCGGCAGAAATCGGCGGCCGCCCGCTTTTCGGGAAAGACGAATTCGAGATGATACCCCGTCTTTCCGCCCTCACCGCCGGGCAGAATGCAGCTTCCGCCCCCCAAAAACGCCCCTTTGACATAGGCGAGCGCGCACGCCGCGTCGGGGACGATCCGCGCGGAAATGCCCGCGGCAAACCCGCCCGAACGGCGCAGGAATCCCAGTTCCTTCAACACCCTTTCCCGCAGGCGGGGCGGGCATTCGAGGGAGAGTTTGCCCCTGCCGCTCATTCTGTCCACGGACGCGCGCGCGACCGAGAGTTCCCCGCCGAACAGCTCCGAAAAGAGAGAAGTGAAAAATTCCGCGACGTTCTCCGTCTCGGTGACGATGCGGAAGCCCGGCTTTCCCTCCTCCGCAAAGAGCTGACCGCTCGTGCGGACGAAGGCGGACAGCGCCGCTTTCTTTTCGGCGTTGCCCGCGATTTTCCGGGATATGATCTCCTTTTTGACGTCCGAAGTAAAATTCATGTTCACCCGCGCCCCGCCTCAGCGGCGCCTTTTGTATTCCGCAAAGCGGAAAGCGGGAAGCCGCCCGTCGATGTTGTCGATCCGATCGAGCGGGAAATCCACCCGCGAAAGCTGTTCTTCCACCCGCTTCGCGTCCCCCACCCGATCGACCGAATGGGCGTCCGAATCGACCACAAACCGCGCTCCCGAACGCCCCACGGCGTACAGTTCTTCGTCGGATAAATGGGTCTTTTTGGAATTGAGTTCGATATACGTCCCGTAATCGGCGGCGCACTTCGCCACCTCCGCCGCGTCCGCGGGACAGAGATACCCGAGATGGGACAGGATGTCCACGGGATTGTTTCTGATCATGGCGATATACGCCCGGGTATTGCGCTCGACGAGGGCGCGCGGCGGCTTGCGGCGGAATTTGTCCGCCGTGAAATTCCCGCCGAAATAATGCCACCAGTCCCTTGCGGAGGCGTAGGCGACCAGGACGTGCTTGCCGCAGACGAAGAGGTCGAAATTTTCGTAATCGGACTCCTTCATGTCCGTGCTTCCGTCCTCTCCCAAAATATTCGCCTCCATGCCGACGAGCACGTCGATCCCGAGTTCGCGGGAGGCGGCGCGGCATTCGGAGATCAGGGAAGGCACCGCCTTTCGTTTCAGCCCGAAGGCGAGATGGGCAAAGCCGTGGTCGGTGATGCCGATCTGTTTCAGCCCCAATTCCCTGGCGCGCGCGGCGTTTTCCGCCACCGTCCCCTTTCCGTGCGAATAGGGGGTATGGGTATGGTAGTCCGCTGTGAGAGCAAGTTTCATATGTACCTCTTACACCTCTTTTCCCGCCCTTTTCCCCGTTATCCGTTATTTATAAAAAACTTAAAGACGGCGTATTTCCTCTTCCAGCGCGATGCCGTATTGGGAAAACACGGCGTTTTTCACGACGGAGATGAGCGCTTTGATCTCCGAAGAGGTCGCCCCGCCCGTATTCAGGATAAAATTGGCGTGCTTCTCGGAAACGACCGCGCCGCCCAGGCGCAGCCCCTTCATCCCCGCGCCTTCGATGAGTTTCCCCGCCGGCGCTTCGGGCGGGTTCTTGAACACGCAGCCCATGCTCCGCCCCTTGGGCAGGGAAGCGCGCGCGGCGAGATATTCCGCCCGCTTTTTCTTCACCGTCTTTCCGTCCGCCCTATCCAGGGCGAAAGAAGTGCCGAGAACGATCGAGCCGTCCTCCATAAAGGCGCTCTTTTTATACCCGTAGCCGCACTCCTCCCGCGAAAGCACGCGGATGCGGCCGGAACGGCAGACGAGGACGCTTTCGGCGATGTCGGAAAAATACCTGCCGCCCGCCCCCGCGTTCATGAAGGCGGCGCCGCCCACCGAACAGGGGATCCCCGCCAGAAATTCCGCGCCCGTCCTGCCCTCCCGCTCGCAGGCGTCGAGCAGGGCTTTGGCGCGCACGCCCGCCGTCGCGAACACCGTCCTGCCGAAGCCGATCGATTTCAGGCGGTCGGTGAAAATCAACGCCCCTTCGTACACGCCGTCGGGGGGCAGGACGTTGGTCATGTTGCCGAGAACGGCAAATTTTACGCCCTCCCGCGTAAAAAACTCGGACAGGAACAGCATTTCCGCGATGTTTGCGGGGAAAAATGCCGCCCGCGCGATACCGCCGCAGCCGATCGAACAGCGGGGCGGAAAGGAAAAGGGCATTTCGCACGCGATACCCGCGCACTCCTCCTGAATCCGGCGCCAATCGCTCAATATTTTTTCTCCCATATTATAGCATATTTTTTTTGTTTTTGAAAGTGTTTCAAATCGCTTTCAAAAAATTTTTCAAAACTTCCGCGTCTCCGCCGTTCAGCACCGACTTCGCCGCGTCGTCGACGCTTTTCAGCCCCTCCGGGGAGGCAAAGGCGCCGATCGTGTAGCGGGCGGTCACCCTCTCCATCTCGTCCGCAAGCCCGCCGTCCGCGCCGTAAACGTCGAAATAGGGGCTGAACATCCCGATTTCCGTCAGCCTTTTCTGGCTCTCCTCCCCCAGGAGGAGGCGGACGTATTCCCCGCAGATCTCCCGATCTTCCGCCCCTTCCGCAAGCACGGCGATATACTGCCAGAGATCGGAAAATTCCCCCGCCGGCCGGCAGTATACCTGCGTCCCCCGGGAGGCGAAACGGCAGACGTCCCGCTGGGTGCCGAGCATGTATTTATATTTCCCGTTCAGAAACCGCACATAGGCGGAGACGGACTCCTCCGCCGGCGCGCCGCCGAGGGAGAGAAACGCCGCCGCGACGAGAGGCAGGTTGCTTCCGCCCAGCGAGACGACGGTATTGTCCCCGCCTGCGTCCGAAAAATCGTCGGTCAGGGAAAAGAGGGCGTACCCGCCCCGACACCAGGGCACCGCGCGGCATTCCCCCGCCACCTCCCCGCCCGCGAAGGAATATCCGTCCAGAACGACGCACTTTTCCGCCGCCGCGGAAAAACCGGGACCGAAGGAGAGCATATCGGGATAATTCCCCTCCGCAAACGCCGCCAGCGCCCCTTCCGCCGTGTAGGAAGAGACCATGACGAGCGCGCCGGGATTGCCCTTTTCGTACGCCGCGGCGATCCGGCTCAAAAACGCGGTGCGCGAACCCCTGCCCCCTTCGAACGTGTCTATATTCCAAAGCCGCACGACGCGGATGCGCCCCTCTTCGCCCGCGCCGCTTTTAAGCCCGGGGATCGCCCGGAGAAAGGTGAGCGCGAACAGCGCGCCGGCAAGCAGCAGGCACGCAACCGTTTCGACAACGCGAAATTTTTTCATGGTTTATATATATGCCCGCCTTTCTTTCCGCATGCCCGCGCGGGCGAAATCGGCCCCCCCGCGCGCCCGCAGCGCCTTGGCGCAACCGGCACCTTCATTCGTGCCCAAAAAAACGCATTTGCCTCCGGTCTCTCCGTTTTCCGACTTTCTTATCCCCTCCGTCACTTCGTGACACCTCCCCTTACATCTCCATTTCGTTAAATTTTTTCGGAGAAAAAATTTAACGAGAGTCTGCGGAAAGATTTATACAGGACTCCTACCTGCGGCACGCCATACGGCTGACTGCCGGTTTGTCTCTCGCGGCGTTGCCGCTCGTTTCACCTTGTTTCCATTTTTCACAAGGGCAAAAAGAGCATAACAAGTGACGCCCTTTTTGCGGATTGACTCTTATCCCCTCCGGTGCTACGCACCACCTCCCCTTTCCAAAAGGGGAGGCATGGGTGGTGTGTCACTTCCCCTTATCATAAGGGGAGGCATGATTGGTGGGTGCGACACCTCCCCTTTCCAAAAGGGGAGGTGTTTTTTATTCCGGCTCCCTTGTGCAATGGGAGCCGGCTGTCCGTAGGACAGACCGAGGGATTGTCTGCCCGATTCGAAAGACAAGCAAAACGCCGTCCGTCCGCGGGAAGCGGAGGCGCACAAACGCCCCGGCAGCCGGCGGAAAGACGACGCCTGAAAATATATAAAGGCGGTCTTTTCCGCCGACATTCAAAGTATCTGCGAATAAAGCGCCGCCTATACGTATTTTTTCATATTTTTCCGTTCCGCGCTCCCTTTTCCCCCTCTTCTTCCGGCGATTCTTCCTTTCTCCCCCGCAGATCGAGCGCCGCGAGCCGCTCGTCCTCCAACATCAGCCCGCGCTGGACGGTGGCGTAGCCGTATTTTTCCCGAAGTTTTGCCACCGCCTTTTCCGCCCGTTCCTTTTTTTCGTAATTCCTGCCTCCCGTTTCCTCCCCGAGCGCGAGCTGTTCGACGTGATAATCGAACCCCGAAACGGTGATGCCGAGCATATGCGCCCTTGTCCCCGGCGGGCAGTGCCGGCAGAAGAGGTCGAACGCCGCTTCGGCGATTTCGCCGCAGAGCGCCGTCGGCGGCACTTTTTTCTGAAAGGTGATGACTTCCATCCGCTCGTTGCGGACGACGACGTGCACCGTGTCCGCCTTTCCCACGTCCGCGTCCCGCAACCTTGCCGCCACGCTCTCCGCCAGGACGTACAAAAGGCGCTTGATCTCCGCCCGATCGGTCACGTCCGCGGGCAGGGTCATGGAATTGCCCACCGATTTCAGATTCTCTCTTTCGTCCTCTCCCCGGACGGGTTCGTCGTCCTCTCCGCGCGCATAGACGCCGAGCAGCCGCCCCCGCTTGCCGAACAGCCGCGCGAGCATCTCGGGATCCGCCGCGGCGAGATCGCCGATCGTGCGGATGCCCTTGCGCACCAAAGTCTCTTCCGTGGCTTTCCCGACGAACAGCATCGCCCCCACGGGCAGCGGCCATAATTTTTGCTTATAATTTTCGCGGGAAACGACGGTCACGGCGTCCGGCTTTTTCATGTCCGAAGCGATCTTGGCAAACACCTTGTTGAAGCTCACCCCGACGGACACGGTAAGCCCCAGCTCCTCTTTCACCGCGCGGCGGATCTTTTCCGCGATCTCCTCCCCGCTGCCGAACACGGCGACGCTGGCAGTCATGTCGAGCGCGCATTCGTCGATGCTGCACGCCTCGACGAGATCGGTGAAGCGCCCGTAGATCTCTTTTACTTTCCGGGAATATTTTTTATATTCCCCGAAATGGGTTTCCGCCCGCAGCACCTGCGGGCACTTTTTCAGCGCCGAAACCACCGTCTCCGCCGTGCGGATGCCGTACTTTTTCGCCTCTTCGTTCTTGGCGAACACCACCCCCCGCCGCTCCTTGGGATCGCCGCAGACGATCAGCGGCTTGCCGCGGTATTCCGGATGCAGAAGCGTCTCCACGGAAGCAAAAAAATTATTCAGATCGGAGTACAGAATCACCCTGTCCCGCATTTTCCCCTCCGGATTCAAACATTTGTTTTTTCCTATTATAGCCCTTCCGGAGCCGCCTGTCAAGTCTTTATGCCCGTCCGGCGAAAGGAAACGGCGGAGCTTACGCTCCGCCGCCTGCCCGTCGCAGTCCGTCAATCGCCGCAGCCCGAACGGCAGCCGCACCCGTTGTCCGTATTGTACGGATACAGGCGGTACTGCCGCGCATAGTAGGCGTCATAGCCGCTGCATCCGCCGTACGTACCCGTCGCCGAAGTACCGGAATACGAATTGCCGCAGATTCCGTACGTTCCGCAGGTACTCCACGAACCGCAGCCCGAGCAGCAGGAACAGGTATTGCAGCAGTTCCCCGCCGAGCGCGCCGCACAAGCGGCCCTTTCGGCTGCCCGGGCGGCAGCCGCGGCGCATCTGCACGCATTGGCGGCGGCATTGCGGGCGATCGCGGCGTTGCGGGCGGCGGCACAGCCGCATCCGCACCCGCAGCTGCGCGAATTGCCGAAAAGAAAATTCAGCAGCCCGCTGCCGAACGAGCAGGAGCCGCAGGTATTGCACGAATTGCAGGAATTACAGGATTGATAACAAGTATTGCACATAGTCCGAAAATCCTCTTGCGTATTTGAGGAGAAACCTCATACTGTATCCTATGCGCGGCGCCTTTCTTTTCGTTCCCTTTCGCAACGTCAAAACCCATAGAGCATATGCCGAACCGCAGATGTTTAACTGACCCCTGCCGTCACTTTTTCCATCGCTCCCCGGAACCTGACTGCCCCGCTCTGTACAGCGGTCAAAAAAGGAAATTTTTATAAATTATTGAGACTAAGTCCCTGCTCCGTCTTCCATACATTCTTTCCGTTGGACGCGCAACCCAAAACGACGGCAGAAGCCGCCGACGGCGCGCTGAACTCGTAATTTCTCGTAAACACACCGGCTGCAATTGTTCCGTCCGCTTCCAGCTTCCGGCGCAGTTCATAATAAGATTTTGCCCCCGTCTGAAAAGAGTTCGCCAAATGATCCGAAACTTTGGAGCCTTTCATTACGGTAAATCCGCCGGAACTGACAAAACCTTTTCCCTCCGCACTTCCGCTCCTGCAATACAAATATACCGTGTCGGAAGCGGGATTCGGATTCGGCGCCAAAATCTTATACCCCATGGCATTGAGAAGGACTTCGAGATTGTCGATAAACTCTTCCATCCCCGCTACCTGCGATTCTTTGATAACGGTGTTTCTGTAAGTATTTTTTGTTAAAAGGGTATAGCGGCCGCATTCTTTCGCGATTTCGACAAGGCGATTTTCCATATAGCGAATCAACGTCTTATTCAGATCCCGTCCCACAAACACGATGGCGGTATTCCAATAAAATTTTTCCTTTCCCGCCCGATAATCGCGAAGGTGCTGAATCAGTCTTTCGTGCGCATTTTCCGCTTCGCCGATATACACCGAATCCGTTCCGTCATCTTCCTGACAAAGCAAAAAATAGACGCCCGGTCCGCATATGTCTTCCCGTTGGCAGGCCATTACTTCTGTCCGGGGTATTTTTATCCCCTTGCCGTTCCAGTTGGAAAGTTCCGCCGTGATGATACCGTCCGAAGTTCCGTCCGCCCAAAACAGTTCTATTGCTTTACCGTAACTCATACTTTACCTTTTATATAAATAAATACGTATTTTCGAATGCGGAAAAATACTCCGCCGTCATCCGCCGCAAAACTTGCCCTGCCGAAAAAATTCCTTACGGCAAGACCCGAAAGGCTGAATTTTGTCCTCCCATTCAAAGAAATCACTCCGACAAAATCTCTTGTGCCCTTTTGTATTTTTCCCGCCAGCGGGCGAGCTGCTCTTCCGGCACGGCGCAGCCGGCAAAACGCGTTTCGTCGGAATTGTGCGCCAGATCGGCAAGTTTGACCCGTACCGCCACGGGATTTTGCCGGATGGCGCGCACATAATCGAAATAATCCGTTTCCGGATCGTGCGTCAGCAAGCGCACGGCATCCGTGACCTCCCGCGGAAATTCCCGTTCCAACTCCTCCAACGTGACGGAGGTGTCCTCCACAACATCGTGCAGCAGCGCCGTGCAGACGCTGATTTCGTCCGGCATCTGCTCCGCCAGATGATAGGGATGAAAAATATACGGCAGTCCGCTCTGATCCGTCTGATCCCGATGGGCGGCGCAGGCAATGCGCAAGGCCTTATTGGTCAAAGGCGTATAAATCATGTTTTCTCCTCATCCGAGTTATATCTTTAAATTTCTCTCCACTCTGTAACTTGGAATTTTTATTACAAATAAACTCTGCCGCATAACCAAATTTATTTCTTGGCTATAATCAGATAACGATGAATAGTCCCTTCAATGGTTCCTTCATCCTCAATCATTCGCTGCATTTTCAATAATCTTTGAAAACATTTATCGACTGAAAAGCCGGGAAATTCCCATTCGATAATATGGGCAAACCAAACAAAAGCACCTACATCATAAAACCTGATCGGCCGATACGCTTCCTCTGCGCGGATAATGTGAAAACCGGCATCTTCAAATACTCTTTTCTGTTCTTTAAGATTCAGATGCGGGAAGGGTTTTTCCGTTCCGGGAAGAACCATTTCAACCAAATCCCTTTCATTATCTCCGCCGACTTGCTCCGTAATAAAAATCCCCTCTTTTTTCAAAAGGCGATATAACTCTTTGGCGTCAAAACCTCCATGTCTGTTAATAATTATATCAAAAGTTTCATTATTATACGGAATTTTTGAAGGAGTACCGCACTCTTTGAAATCGATTCCCAAAGGCAACAGTTTGTCCCGGCATAACTGCACATTCGGTTTGAATCCTTCGGTTGCCGATGTTTTGTCAAACGGATGATTCAACGACAATAAAAATTCACCCCCGCCGGTATCATAATCCAGCATATTGGAATCCTTTCTCAGATATTGTCTTACTATCTTCTCATAATCCCACGGCAAATCCTTCTCTTCCTCAAATCTCCCATATATATGTGAAAAATCCCATCCCTGAATATGCGCCGATTCCTCTTCTTTTTTCCAAAGAAATTTTAATTCTGCTTCGTTCATTTGAACTGCTTCCTTTCAAAACTTCGCCGACGATGCGGGCTTCTCCGAAACGCCGTATAAATTACCGCTCTCCCGTTTGTATAAATCGGATGAGCGCCTCCGCGTCGTCAAAATCGTCGTAATCGCCCGCAATACCCGCGCGATGATAGATGATCCCCCTTTTCTCATTTCTTTCGAGACAATCCAAAAGCGTTTCTTCCCCGTACCGTTTGGCAAATTCGGTAAAGGCATACGGCCTGATCTTCGCCAACAATCCCTTTCTGCATGTTTCGCCGCACTCATAACAATGCCCGATCCCTTTGGAAATCGTGCATCTTCTGTTCTCGCACCGCTCCTTATCGGGACAGGAGCCGGAATTGCACCCGCCGCAAACTTCGTTTTCGGAACACAGACAGCAGGCAAGCCCGCAGCGGGCAATTCCCAATTCGCGTTTCATTCTTCTTCCTTCACTCCCATTCGATGGTTGCGGGCGGTTTGGAGGTGATGTCGTACACGATGCGGTTGGCGTGCTTCACTTCGTTGACGATGCGGGTGCTGATCTTTTCCAGAACGTCGTACGGGATGCGCGCCCAGTCCGCCGTCATGGCGTCCACGCTCGTCACCGCGCGCAGGGCGATCACGTTTTCGTAAGTGCGGAAATCCCCCATCACCCCCACCGTCGGGCTGTTGGTGATCACCGCGAAATACTGCCAGATCTTTTCGTCCAGACCCGCTTTGGCGATCTCGTCGCGGAAGATGAAATCGGCGTCGCGCAGGGTCTCCAGCTTCTCCTTCGTCACTTCGCCCATGATGCGGATGGCGAGCCCCGGACCGGGGAAGGGCTGGCGCATGACCACCTTGCGGGGCAGGCCGAGTTCGAATCCCACCCGGCGCACTTCGTCCTTGAAGAGGTCGCGGAGCGGCTCTATGATCTCCTTGAAATCGACGACGGAAGGCAGCCCGCCGACGTTGTGATGGCTCTTAATGACGGCGGATTTGCCCTTGCCGCTCTCGATGACGTCGGGATAGATGGTACCCTGCACGAGATAGTCCACCGCGCCGATCTTCTTCGCCTCTTTTTCAAAGGTGCGGATGAACTCTTCGCCGATGATCTTGCGCTTCTTTTCGGGGTCGGTCACGCCCGCGAGCCGGGAGAGGAACACTTCGCCCGCGTCCGCCTTGACGAGATTCATGCCGAGTTTGTCGCGGAATACCTCCATGACTTCGTCCGCTTCGTATTTGCGCAGAAGCCCGTGATCGACGAACACGCAGATGAGCTGACTGCCCACCGCCTTGTGGATGAGGGTGGCGGCGACCGCCGAATCCACCCCGCCGCTCATCGCGCACAGCACTTTTTTGTCCCCGATCTTCTCTTTGAGCGCCCTGACCTGTTCGGAGACAAAGCCGCTCATCGTCCAGTCCCCCTTTGCCTTGCAGACGGCATAGAGGAAATTTTTGAGGATGAGATTGCCGTATTCGGTATGCACGACTTCGGGATGGAACTGCACCCCGTAAATTTTTCTTTCCGCCGAACCGAACGCCGCGACGGGGCAGGTCCCCGCCTCCGTGTCCGCCAGCACTTCGAATCCCTCGGGCGCGCGGGAGACGTAATCGGTATGGCTCATCCAGCTGACGCTGCGGGCGGGAACGCCGTCGAAAAGCGCTCCTTTTTTCAGGACGCGGATCTCCCGCCTGCCGTATTCGCTCGTCCTGGCGTGGGTGACTTCGCCGCCCAGCGTGTACGCGATGAGCTGGCAGCCGTAGCAGATGCCGAGCACGGGGATGCCGAGCGTAAAGATCTCCGGGGAGACGTGGGGGGAATCCTCCGCATAGACGCTGTTGGGCCCGCCCGTGAAGATGATGCCGATGGGATCATACGCCCTGATCTCCTCTATCGTCATGTCGCAGGATTTCAGATCGCAGTAGACGTTGAGGTCGCGCACCCGCCGCGCGATGAGCTGGTTGTATTGTCCGCCGAAGTCGAGGACGAGAACTCTTTCGTGTTTTTCCATAATTTTTCCGATTCTTCCTTTCGTCGAATTTTTATGATTTTCTGACAGAAAAAGCCGAAAGGCGGCACCCATGTCTTTGACTACGGGCACCGCTTTCCGACCGATCTTCCCTTGTTTCAGCCTCTTTGAGAGTAGTTGGGCGCCTCTTTGGAAATGGAGATGTCGTGCGGGTGGCTTTCGATGAGACCCGCGTTGGTGATGCGGATAAATTCCGAAGTCGTGCGCAGTTCTTCGATGTTATGCTTGCCGCAATATCCCATGCCCGAACGGATGCCGCCCTTCATCTGATAGATGATCTCGGCGACGCTTCCGCGGTAAGGCACTCTGCCCTCCACCCCTTCGGGCACAAATTTCTTGGCGTTTTCCTGGAAATAGCGGTCCTTGCTGCCCGCCGCCATCGCGGGAAGGGAACCCATGCCGCGATAGACCTTGAAGCTGCGCCCCTGGTACAATTCCACTTCGCCCGGGCTTTCCAGCGTGCCCGCGAACAGGGAGCCGATCATGACGGCGCTGCCGCCCGCCGCGATCGCCTTGACGATGTCGCCGCTGTACTTGATGCCGCCGTCGGCGATGATGCGCTTGCCCAGCTTGTCCGCCGCCTCCGCGCAGTCCATGATCGCGGTGAGCTGCGGGACGCCGATGCCCGCCACCACGCGGGTGGTGCAGATGGAACCGGGGCCGATACCCACTTTGACGACGTCCGCGCCCGCGTCGATGAGCGCCTTGGTAGCGCCCGCCGTGGCGACGTTGCCCGCGATCAGCGTGATACCCGGGAACCTGGACTTGATCCGCGCAACCATTTCGAGAACCCCTTTGGAGTGCCCGTGCGCCGTGTCGATCGTGATGACGTCCGCGCGCGCTTCCACGAGCGCCGCCACCCGTTCGAGGGTGTTCGCCGACGTGCCGACCGCCGCGCCGACGAGCAGTCTGCCGTTCTTGTCCCTGGCGGAATTGGGGTATTGGATGGATTTTTCGATGTCCTTGATGGTGATGAGCCCTTTGAGATACCCCTTGTCGTCGACGATGGGAAGCTTTTCGATGCGGTATTTGCCGAGGATCTTCTTCGCCTCTTCGAGAGAGGTGCCGACGGGCGCCGTCACGAGCCGGTCCTTGGTCATCACGTTGGCGATGGGCTGTTCGAAATTGCTTTCAAAGCGCAGATCGCGGTTGGTGAGGATGCCGACGAGCTTGCCGTTTTTGGTGACGGGAACGCCGCTGATGCGGTACTTTTCCATGAGCGCCACCGCGTCCTTGACGAGATTTTCCGGTTCGAGGAAGAAGGGGTCGGTGATGACGCCGTGTTCGCTGCGCTTTACCTTGTCCACCT
>DVGN01000045.1 GCA_018712725.1 Candidatus Scatosoma pullicola | reverse complement strand
CGGGGAAAGGACGCTTCCGTAAAAGTACTCAATCTGTTCGCGTACACGGGCGCCGCATCCGTCGCCTGCGCCAAGGCGGGGGCGTTCGTCACGCACGTGGACGCCGCCAAGGGCATGGTGGAGCGCGCGGGGGAAAACGCGCGGCTGTCCGGGGTAAATTCGGGCATCCGCTATATCGTGGACGACTGTCTGAAATTCGTCCGTAGGGAGATACGGCGGGGAAACAAATACGACGCGATCGTCATGGATCCTCCCTCTTACGGCAGGGGGCCGGGCGGGGAGATGTGGAAGATCGAAACCGACCTCTTCCCCTTCGTCGAGCTGTGTGCGCAGCTGCTTTCGGACGATCCCGTTTTCTTTCTCATCAACAGCTACACCACGGGTTTGCAGCCCATGGTGCTGAAAAATATCCTGACGCTGGCATTGGGCGGGCGGCGGGGAAGTACGGACGCCTACGAAGTGGGCATCGCCACGGAAGAGGGGATCCCCCTTCCCTGCGGCGCGGGAGGCATTTTCATCCATGACTGACACGACGGAAAAAACGGGCGCCATCGCCCGGGAAAAAGAGCCGGTTTTCGATCCGGGATTCGGCATCCTCTATGAGGACAACCATATCCTCGTCGCGCTCAAACCCCAGATGCTGGGGTGCTGCCCGGACGACAGCCGTGACGACAATCTGCTCGATATGATCAAGGCGTATTTAAAGCGCGCCTACGACAAGCCCGGCAACGTCTATGCGGGGCTGGTGCATCGGCTCGACCGCCCGACGGGCGGCGTCATGGTGTACGCCAAGACCTCCAAGGCGGCGTCCCGGCTCACGGAAGGGCTGCAAAAGGGGGATTTCGAAAAGAAGTATCTCGCCGTCCTCTGCGGCACGCCCGAGACGGAACGGGGGACGCTCGTCAACTATCTGCGCAAGAACACGGTGAACAACATGGTGTATATCTGCACGCAGACGGAGGAGGGCGCGAAATTCGCTTCGCTCGATTATAAAGTGGTGGAGAGCCGGGGCAGGTATTCGCTGACGGAAGTCCGGCTGCACACGGGGCGGACGCATCAGATCCGCGTGCAGATGGCGGGGATCTCCCATCCGGTGTACGGAGATATGCGCTACGGCGGCGCGCTGGCGCAGAAGGGCAAGCTGGCGCTGTGGGCGTATTCCCTGTCCTTTTCCCACCCCGTCACCCGCGAGCGGCTGCGCTTTATCGCCCTGCCGCCGGCGGACGAGACCCCCTGGAAGCTGTTCGATCTTTCCAGGGCAGTGGAAATCAAGTGAAATTTGCGTAAAATCGAGAAAAAGGGGCGCTTTTCCCTTAAATGCGTTTGACAAAAATCCCGTGAGGGTGTAAAATAGTAAAAGCACAGCGGTAATCGCGATCGCTGTGGGTTTTATAAATACAGCGAGGCATTGCTTTAGATGAAGAAATACAAAACCAAAGTATTGACATTCCTGCTCGCGGGCGCGCTCTGCTCGGCGGCGCTCGGCGGAACGATCGCCGTTTCGGACCGTCTGTCCGCTTCGGCAGCGGAAGGGATCACCTACACGCCTTCCCGTATTTTTACGGCGGCGAATTCTGCGACGGTGGAGGCGGACGGAGAAAATGAGGCGCAGCTCGCCTTTACCTTCACTTCCGCCGGGACGGTGGCTTACCGCAGGGATCTTGCGCTGAAATGGTTCGCAGAGACGGGGACGGACGGCGCCGTGGAGGCGAACTATCTCTCCATGACCTTCTCCTTCAAGGACACCGCCTTTTCCGAATTTTCCCTCACGATGGAGACTTCTCCCGCAAGCGCGGTGAAGGACGATAAGGCGGTCAACAAGATCGTCTTTGAAAATGCGGATGGCGGACTTGTCGTCAAGGTCAACGACGACGAGACGGGCGTGGCGCTTTCCGGCGGGATTCTCGCGAACACGACGGACGACATCGTGCTCACCCTTTCGGAGACGGACGGGGATACCCCGGCGGAGAGCGGCGAATTTTTCGTCCTCATCAACGGCACGGTCGTCGGATCGTTCGAAAACGTGGGCGCGAATTTTGCGGAATACTTCTCCACTTCTTCCTCTACGCCCATGGTGCCTCTTCTCTTCGACGCGGAATTCCCCGAAGACGCGGAGGCGGACGCCGAGACGGTCGTCCTCTTCAAGGAACTCAACGGACAGAGCTTTGCCCTGACGGACGGATCGATTTCGGATACGGCGGAACCGGTGCTCGTCGTCAACGACGTGGTGACGAGCTTTGCGCTCGGCATGCCTTTCTCCCTCGACTATGAGGTGATCGATGTGCTCGATTCCTCCGTTTCCAGCGATCTGGAATATTATCAGTATGACCCCACGGATGAGGAAGCGTCCTACGAGAATCTGAGCACGAGCGTCTATTTCTTCGATACCGTCTATACGGTGGGCGAAGGGGCGAATGCCGTGACCTCTTCCGTCTACGCGGAAGAGGGGATGGAATTCGTATCCGTCCGTTTCACGCTGGAGGACGAGAACTTCGTGGACGACGAAGCGGCGGTGTATTATCTTTCCTGGTATGCGACCGAGACGGTGAAGCCGGCTTCGCCCGCGCACGATGAAGACCTCGAATACATCCGCGTGGACAGAAACGAGACGGGTCCCGTCTATACGGGCATCTACAACGATGACGAAAACAAGACGACGACGGTGACGGAAGAGGGCGAAACCCTCTTTGCCGAATACCAGGCGCGGGTGGAGGAAGCCGCCGCGGACGTCAACGCGGGCAGCAATTCCTATTTCTATCTGCCTTCGCTGCGCGGACTGATCGCGGACGACGATACGGGTTACGCGAACCTTCAATTCACGATCTATTATAAGACGTCCTCTTCTTCGAGCGCGTCCACCTCTTCCGATCTGGATGCGGACGAATTACGGCTGTCGGTCTCCACGGCGGGATTGTACGAGTTCAAGGTCTCCGCCGTCGACAAAGTGGGCAATGCAACGTACGTCTATCAGGACGGACACAAGACGGAGGTGGACGAGGACACCATCTGGGACATCGAAGAGATCCCTTCCTTCACCTTCTCCGTCTATAACGCGGGCCTGACCGTCGAGGACGAAGAGGATTCGCGGCGGGATACGGGATACATCGACACGACGTATTCCGGCGGTACGGACTTCACCGTGACGGGCATCAGCGGCTACGGCGAGCAGTACGGACTGTACTATTTCGATACCGTGGAATTCCAGAACCGCTATTCCGCCTTTGCCGTCAGCCAGCTTTCCGACGTGACGTTCGAGACGCTCAAAGAGATGGAGCAGGCGGATGTTTCCGAAGATAAGATGCAGCGGCTGCGCGACGACGCCGTCGGGTATTATGCCGAGCTGTACGCCCAGGCGATCGCGGACAATCTCGGTCTGGATATTTCGGGCGCCGATCTGCTTTCGGACGAGAACGGCACTCCCATCATGCGCCGGATCGAAGAATACGATTCGACGATCGACGAGGACGACTTCCCCGACGAGTGGGCGGCTTCGGACAACAAATATCACTGGGATGCGGACGCACAGTCTTTCCGCCCTCAGGAACAGGGGACGTATGTGATCTTTGCGGTGTTTAACGATTCCGAACTGTTCGGCGATTACGCCGCGGCATATACGGCGGTTTCCGTGGATGCGGACAGAGACATCATCCCCGGTGAAACGGAGTGGCTGCGCAACAACATCGCCTCCATCGTCCTCTTCTCCGTCGCGGGCGTGATGCTCATCATCATTATTATCCTGCTGCTCGTGAAGCCTTCGGATGAATCGCTCGAAGACGTGGACGCGGCTGCTGCAGCGGCGGCGAAAAAGGGCAAAAAAGCCAAAAAGACAAAGAAGAAATAACAGACGGTAAATAAATGCCGCCCGACCTCATAAAGGGGGTCGGGCGGTCGTCTTTTTTCTGCGGCCGATGTCTGTTTTGTCGTCCGTCTGCGGTCAGGGAAAAAGGAGCTCCGGGAGGTCGTCCGCGTCGAGAAGGGGGCGGACGTCGCGGTCGCTGACGAGACAGTCCACGTCGGACAGCGCGCACAGCCGGAAGGGGGAGGTCTTTCGGAATTTCGTCGAATCGCAGAGCAGGACGGAGCGGGATGCCCCTTGCAGCATCTTGCGGCGCAGGACGTTTTCTTCTTCGAAACAGTCGTACACCTCCCCGTCGGCGGCGACCGACTGCGCCGAGAAAAAGGCGATGTCCGCGTGCAGGGAAGAGATCATCTCCTCCGCGTAATGCCCGACGAGCACGGAGCGGTTGGCGGGGGAAATGCGCCCGCCCGTCGAATACGCCTCCACGCCCGCCCGGGAGAGCAGGGAGAGGGTATCGATGCCGTTCGTCACCACTTTGACGTTTTTGAAGCCGGACAGTTGCCCGGCGATGAAAAAGGCGGAAGAGGAGCCGTCGAGAAAGATGAGGTCGCCGTTTCTGATCAGCCGCGCGGCGGTGAGGGCGATCCTCTTTTTCTCGGGGGCGTTCTGGTGGGAGCGGGTGGCGAAGCTGGGGAGAAATTCGCTGCCGTCGCCGATCTGCGCGCCGCCGTGTATCCGCACCGCCAGCCCCTTTTTTTGCAGGGCATTGAGCTTCCGGCGCACCGTGGACGGACTCACATACAGTTTTTCCGCCAGCTCTTCCGTGCTCGCCTTTTTTTTCGATTGCAGAATCTCGAGGATTTCCCTCTCCTGGTCATCGCGCATATCGTCTGCTCCTTTTGCCGGAAACGAGCGGTAAAAATTGCCCGTTTACCATTTTTCGCGCAAATATCGCGATATATCCGCAAAATATTTGCGTATTTGATTGTTTTATTATATTATAATGGAAGTGTGCGGCGAAAGTCAAGAATTTCGCCCGGGAGGGAATAAAAATGTTCGACGTAATCGTCATCGGGGGCGGCGTTATCGGAGGCGCCGTCCTCCGCGAATTGACGAAGTACAAATGCACCGCCTGTCTCGTGGAGAAGGAACACGACGTCTGCATGGGACAGAGCAAGGCGAATTCCGGCATCGTCCACGCCGGTTTCGACGCGGCGGAGGGGACGAACAAAGCGCGCTTCAACGTACTCGGCAACGCCATGATGTCCGCGTATGCCGAAGAACTCGGCGTGGCGTATAAAAATATCGGCTCGCTCGTCGTCGCCTTTTCGGAGGGGGAACTCGGAACCCTTTCCGCCCTGAAAGAGCGGGGGGAGAGAAACGGCGTCGGGGGGCTGGAGATCTGGAACCGGGCGCGCCTGAAAGGGGCGGAGCCGCATATTTCGGAGGGGGCGCTCGGCGCGCTGTATGCGCCCACGGCGGGCATCGTCTGTCCGTATTGCCTCACGATCGCGGCGATCGGCAACGCGATGGACAACGGCGCGGCGCTCGAATGCGATTTCGACGTCGTTTCCGTCCGCAAAGAGGGCGGCGGCTTTATCATATGCGCCGCGGACGGCAGAGAGGTGCGGGGCAGGGTTGCGGTGAACTGCGCCGGGCTGGGCGCGGGAAAGATCTCGGCGATGTTCGGCGACGATACGCTGCGCATCGGCGGCAGGCGGGGGGAGTATCTTCTGCTCGACCGCGCGGACGGGGATTTCGTGTCGCATACGCTCTTCTTTACGCCGACGAGAAAGGGCAAAGGGGTGCTGATAACGCCTACGGCGGACGGGAATCTGCTTTTGGGTCCGACGGCGGAAGAGGTGAAGGGGGGCAGCACGGAGACGACGGCGGAGGGGATCATGTCCGTCATTGCCAAGGCGTCGGAGATGTGCGAAGGGATTCCCTTCCGGGACGTCATCACTTCGTTCGCCGGCGTGCGCGCCTATTCGGAAACGCACGATTTCGTGCTCGGCGAAAGCGAGCGCGCGGAAGGGCTGTTTCAGTGCGCGGGGATCGAATCCCCGGGGCTGACCTCCGCGCCCGCGATCGCAAAATATACGGCGGAAAAGATCGCCGCCAGGCTCGCTCTTGAAAAAAATCCCCATTTCGACGGCAGGCGGACGCCCGATCATTTCTTCAAAGGGCTTTCCCGCGAAGAGCAGAACGCGCTCGTCAGGGCGGATCCCGCCTACGGAAAGATCGTCTGCCGCTGCGAAGAGGTCACGGAGGGGGAAATCGTGCGGGCAATCCGGCGCAATCCCCCCGCGCGGGACATCGACGGGGTCAAGCGCCGGACGCGGGCGGGGATGGGCAGATGCCAGAGCGGTTTCTGTCAGCCGCACGTCGCCGAGCTTCTGGCGCGCGAGCTGGGTCTCCCTCTGGACGGAGTGACGAAGTGCGGTGCGGGGTCGGAAATTCTCAAGGGGGTAAGCAAATGAAAAGGGAATATCAGGTCGTCATCGTCGGCGGCGGTCCGGCGGGGCTTGCGGCGGCGGTGCGCGCGTACGACAAGGGGGCGCGGGACATCCTCATCCTCGAACGGGAGGCGCGGCTGGGCGGCATTCTCAATCAGTGCATTCACAACGGCTTCGGGCTGACCCGTTTCAGGGAGAGCCTCACGGGACCCGAATACGCCCGCCGCTTTGAAAGAGAGGTGCGGGCGCGGGGGATCGCGGCGATGACGGATACGACGGTCCTGTCCCTGACGCGGGACAGGGAGGTGACGGCGGTCAATCCCGAAGAGGGGGTGTTTACCGTGCGCGCGGGCGCCGTCGTGCTGGCGATGGGCTGCAGAGAGCGGAGCAGGGGAGCGCTGAACGTTCCCGGCACCCGTCCTGCGGGCATCTATTCGGCGGGGACGGCGCAGAAGTACGTCAACGTCAAGGGATATATGCCGGGCAAGGAAGTGGTCATTCTCGGCTCGGGGGACATCGGCCTGATCATGGCGCGGCGGATGACGCTGGAAGGGGCGAAAGTGCGCGCCGTGTGCGAGATCATGCCCCATTCGAGCGGTCTGCGCCGCAACATCGCGCAGTGCCTGGACGACTTCGGCATCCCCCTCTACCTCAATCACACGATCACGAAGATCGAAGGGGAAAAACGGGTGACGGGGGTGGTCGTCTCGGAAGTGGACGAAAACAGACAGCCCGTTCCGGGGACGGAGATGCATTTCGACTGCGACACCGTGCTGTTTTCGGTGGGGCTGATCCCCGAAAACGAACTGACGAAATCGGCGGGCATACCGCTGTCGCCGGGTACCAGGGGAGCGGTGGTGTACGAAAATCGCGAGACGGACGCGCCCGGAATTTTCGCCTGCGGAAACGTGCTGCAAGTGCACGACCTCGTCGATTTCGTCTCGGAAGAGGCGGAGATCGCGGGCGGTGCGGCGGCGGATTTCGCGCTCGGAAAGGGGGTGGAACACGGGGACGCCGTCGGGTGCAGAAACGGACAGGACGTCACCTATGTGCTGCCGCAGAGAATCGACCGCCGTCCCGGCAACAGCGTGAAGGTCTTTTTCCGCGTGGCACGGGAGATGCGGAATTGCCGGGCGGTCGCGGAGAGCGGCGGAAAGGTGCTTGCGGAGCGGAGGCGGCGGATCGTCGTTCCCGGCGAGATGGAAACCCTTCTCATCCCCGAAGAAAAGCTCGCGGAGGCGGACGGGGAAATCGTCGTCCGGATCGCGGAGGACTGAAAAATCCGCCGCGTCGGTTCGGAGACGGCGGGGCGGATAAGTGCGGAGGAATATAGCTATGGAAATCAAAACGCTGACCTGTATCGAATGCCCGATGGGATGTACGCTCGAAGCGGGCGTCGAAGGCGGAAAAGCCGTATATGTGAAGGGGAATTCCTGTCCCCGCGGCAGGATGTATGCCGAAAACGAAGTGATCTGTCCGCGGCGGGTGGTCACTTCGACGGTGCGCGCGGCGGACGGGCGCATGATCCCCGTTAAGACGTCCGCGCCCGTGAAGAAGAGCGAGATGTTCGAAGTGATGAAAAAGATCGCCGCCGTACGCCCGGAAGGGGACGTCCGGCTGGGGCAGGTACTTGCCGAAGGCATTGCGGAGGGGGCGGATCTCGTCGCGTCGGACGATTCTGCCGCCCGAAGCTGAACGTCGTCCGCCCGTATTGATCGGCGGCGAAGAGGAGGGAAAATTGGAGTTATTGGAAGAACTGAAACAACTCGTCCATATTCTCGTGGCGGTCGTCCTGGGATTTGCGATCGGCTACGAGCGGAAACTGCGGTTCAAGGAGGCGGGCATCCGCACGCATACCATCGTGTGTGCCGGGGCGGCGCTGATGATGGTCGTGTCCAAACACGGGTTCGGCGGCGAAGAGGCGGACGCCTCCCGCGTGGCGGCGCAGATCGTCGCGGGAATCGGCTTTCTCGGCGCGGGGATGATCGTGTACCGCAAGCACGAAGTGCACGGATTGACGACTGCGGCGGGCGTATGGGCGACGGCGGGCATCGGCATGGCGGCGGGCGCGGGGCTGTACATAATCGCCGCCGGCGCGACGGCCATCATCATAGGCGTGCAGTGTCTTTTTCACCTGCCCTGTAAAGTCTTCCGCACCAGGAAGTATTTTCAGATCAAGATATGCTTTACGGGCAGCGGAACGGAGGGGGACAAAGTAAAAGAGCTGTTTTGCACCGATCGGTTCAATCGGCTGGTCATCGAGCGCAAGGGCGGAGAGACGGTCTGTCACGCCACGCTCAACACGGACAGCGAATATTCTTCGGCGCGGCTTCGGGAGATCATAGCGGAAAATCCCTTTATCCGCTCGATCGAGCGCTGCGACGAAACCTGACGGAATCCGGAACGGGCGGGGTATTCCCCGCTTTTTTTGTGTGAAGAAAACCCCCGGGCAGTCCGGATCAGAAAGGAAAACCGCATCGGAACCGTCATTCCGTCCAATGAATGTCCGCTTTCTGGGTGATGAATTTTTTATAGGCGCGCGGGGACATGCCGACGTGCCGGAAGAAATTTTTGTCGAAATTCTGTTTGCTGTTATAGCCTACCTGCGCGGCAATTTCCGATATGGGGATGCTCGTCTTTTCGAGCAGCATTTTGGCTTTGGAAATTTTGAATTGGTTGATATATTCGTTGATGGTCATGGAAAATTCGTCGGTAAACAGCCGGTTGAGATAATTCTGCGATATACCGGCAACGGCTGCCGTCTTTTCCGCCGTGATGCCGTGGGCATAATTTTCCGCGATATATTTGGTCGCTTTGCGCAGATATTTGATGCCGGAATACGAGTGCAACGCATTTTGGCCGACATAATTATGCGCCACCTGGCTGAAAATCGCGGCGAGGCTGAAATCGACGTAAGGGGAGCGATAGCTGCCCGCGGCATTCCAGCCCTTTTCGTCGGAGGCGAGATATTCGATGAGATGGCTGAATTGAGCGCCGAGATTGTAATGATCGTCCAGCACCATCACCCTCTCCCTTTCGGCGATCATCGCTTTGAAATTGCGGTCGTTGTCGATCAGCGTTTTCATGGAAAGACAGAGCGGCTCGACAGGGGCGGAATAGTTGAGCTCCATGTTGAAAATCTGCGTCTCTTTATCGCCTACCGTAATTTTATGTATGACGCCGCCGTCGATGACCACAAATTCCCCCGTAGACACCTTTGTCGTTCGCAGAGGGCCGTTTTCCGATTCCATATAAATCACCGTAATTTCCCCGAAATTGACATACATGAATTCGAGATAATCGTGGACGTGAAATTCCATATCGAAATTTTTATAGATGCGCTTATAATAGTAAATGACGTCGAAAAAGTAGAAGTATCCCGCGCGGTCGTACATGGAAGATGACATGATACAGATTCCCCCTTCGGGCGTCCGTTTTCGGACGTCGCTTCTTTTTTTACAGTATTATCATAACGCGAAAAATTCGGAAAGTCAATGAAAATTACAGGAAATTTGTTTGATTTTTTTTCCATGAAGGCATAAAAGACAAGATAATCATCATTTTTCCTCTTGTAATTTGAAAAAAGTATGTTATAATGGGCATGAAAACAGCCGGCGGGAAATTCCGCAACGGGCAAAGGAGGTCTTTTTATGAAACATTTATGCAAGCGCGGGGGTGTACTGTTAGCCTTCTTACTGCTGTTGACCGGATGCGGGGGCGGCGAGACGAATACGGCGCCCGTCGTATCGGCAGAACTTCCCTATACGGTGGCGGCGGCGGGGAGCGCGACGCCTGTATCGTGGAGTTGAGAGGAGAAATATGAAAGAGCAGAAACTGTTCGGGATTTATCATACGGATTGCCGGAAGGACGAAAAGAAATTTTTCGAATTGGCGAATTCGGATTTTATCAATGTCTTCCTCGTGGAGGGCGATTTCCGGGAAGCGGCGTTTTCCGAAAATTTTGAAATTCTGAAAAAACATCCCGATAAGGGCGCGTTTGTCAGCGTTGCGTCACTCGGTTTTACGGCAAAGCCGTGTGCCGTCTCCGA
>DVGN01000044.1 GCA_018712725.1 Candidatus Scatosoma pullicola | reverse complement strand
CGACATCCTCGACCGCATCAAGGCGGGCAAGGGGGACGAAAACGTCCGCCTGCTCGAAAAATTCGGGCTTGCCTATAAAGGGGTGTATAACGGCAACGACGCCGACGAGATGATCGACGCGCTGACGGAAGCCAGGGAAATGCTGAAAACGCAGTCCGTGCTCCTGCACATCGTCACCAAGAAGGGGAAGGGCTACGAATTCAGCGAAGAACATCCCACGAATACGCACGGCATCGCCCCCGTCGGCTCGGTCAAGGACAAGGAATATTCCGAAGTGCTGGGCAATACCCTCTGCGAGCTGGCGAAGGAGGACGGGCGGATCACCGCGGTGACCGCCGCGATGACGGAGAGCCTCGGTCTGGACAAGTTTTTCGCCGTATATCCCGAACGGGCGTTCGACGTGGGCATCTGCGAAGAAAACGCCTCCGTGCTCTGCGCGGCGATGGCGTCGGCGGGCCTGAAACCCTATTATGCGATCTATTCCACCTTTTTGCAGCGGGCGTTCGACGAGATCATCCACGACGTCTGCGCGCAGGATATGCCCGTGACCTTCTGCATCGATCGGGCGGGCATTTCCGGGGCGGACGGGGAGACCCACCAGGGGGTGTTCGACCTCTCCTATCTCTCCTTTATCCCGGGACTGACGATCGCGGTGCCCAAGGACACCGAAGAATTTGCCGAAATGCTCAGATTCAGCGCCCGTTTTCCCCATCCGCTCGCGATCCGCTATCCGCGTTCGGGAAAAATTCTCTTCCACGCCGAAATGACGCCCGTCGTGCCGGGAAAATGGGAGTACATGCACCGCGCGGAAAATGCGTCCGTCACCGTGCTGGCGGCGGGGGAACGCTGTCTCGTAGCGGCGCTGAAAGCGCTGAAAAATCTCGCGGAAAAGGGGATGGATTTCGACGTCGTGAACGTGCGTTTCGTAAAGCCTATGGACAGAGAACTTTTGTCGGCGTGCGCCTCCCGTCACTTCGTCACCATCGAAGATAACGTCCTGATCGGCGGCATGGGACAGGCGGTGGACGCCGCTCTGGCGGAGCTCAAACCCTCCGAATCGTACACGGTGAAGAATTTCGCCTATCGGGACGAGTTCATCCCGCAGGGCAGCGTGGGGGATTTGCAGCGGGAATACGGCGTAAACTGCGCGGAGATCGAAGCTTATATCGCGGGACTGTTCGCATGAGGGCGGACAAGTTTTTCGCGGAGAAATTCGGCTCCCGCACCAAGGCGGCGGAGGCGCTCGAACGCGGCTGGATCGCAAAGGACGGGAAGCCGCTACGCCCCAAAGACGAGATAGAATCGGAGGACGGGATTAAAATTTCGGTGCCGGAGGAGAAATATGTCTCCAACGGGGGATACAAACTTGCAAGGGCTCTGAAAGAATTTTCATACGATTGCAGCGGAAAAATATTTGCCGATATAGGCGCCAGCACGGGGGGATTTACCGACTGCCTTTTGCAGCACGGCGCCGCCAAAGTGTATGCCGTGGACGTGGGGGAAAGTTTGCTGCACCCCTCCCTGCGGGAAAAAAACAATGTAATTTCTTTGGAAAATATTAACGCCAGATATTTGACAAAAGAAAATTTTTCGGATACAATAGAAGGAGTGACAGCGGATGTCAGTTTCATTTCCCTGCGTCTGATTCTTCCCGTCGTCAAATCCGTGCTGGCCCCGAACGGGGTTGCGTTCGTCCTGGTCAAACCGCAGTTCGAGTGCGAAAAGAGGAATGTCGGCAAGGGCGGGATCGTGCGCGCGGCGGAGCATCCCTCCGTCGTGAAGAGGGTGCTTTCCTATTGCGGCGACAACGCTTTGTATCCGTTCGGGATCGTCAACGCGCCCGTGCGGAAAGGGAAAAATCTCGAATACGTCCTGTATCTGAAAAATACGCCCGTCGGCAGAAATTCCGATTCGGAAATTTTGCAAAAAATACAAATATTGCTGAAACAATATGCACGGGGAACGCTGGCGTGACCGCCGTGCGAACGCGATGGAGCGAGGAAAGAGATGAGAGTCGGAATCATGGGCAATAAAGCCCGGCTGGACGACAAAGGCATCATCGGGCGGCTTGCCGGATTTCTCGAATCGAAGGGATACGGGATTTCCGTCTTTGAAAACTGCGAAGAGATCGGAGAGGTGGAGGCGCTCGTCGTGCTCGGCGGGGACGGCGCCATCCTGCATGCGGCGGCAGCCGCCGCGCGCAAGGGCATCAGGGTGATCGGCATCAATTACGGGACGCTCGGTTTTCTGACGGAGTACGGAAGGGCGGAGACGCAGCGCGTGGCCGAACTTCTGTCCGCTCTGGAAAAGGGGGAATGTTCCATTCTCAGACGGAGTATGTTGGAACTCAGAACGGGAGACCGGCTGTTTTACGCGCTCAACGAGATCGCTTTTCAGAGGGATTATATGAGCGGGGCGCAGCTCGTGCGGCTGGAAGTCGTCCGGAACGGGGGAGAGAGTTTGGAGATGCTCGGGGACGGGACGATCATATGCACCCCGACGGGGTCGACCGCTTATTCTCTGAGCGCGGGCGGGGCGATTCTGGCGCCCGATGCGCCGGTATTCATGATTACGCCGCTGTATGCGTTTTCTTTTCGTTCCCGGGCGACGGTGTTTCCCGACACGGACGAATTCCGCGTGCGGGCGGTCAGGGGAAGAGTGGCGGTATTTTCGGACGGAAAAGAGGTCGCCGTCATGGACGAAGGCGAGGAAGCCGACGTTAAAAAAGCGCCGTTTACGGCGGATTTTCCCGTACGGGGAGGATCCTGTTTTCTCAATAAGATAAGAACCAAATTAAACCAATGAAGGAGAATTTGATATGTTAAGAACAGCAAGGCACGCCAAGATTCTGGAGATCATTTCCCAGAAGGAAATCGAGACGCAGGAGGAACTTTGTTCCGAACTCAACAAGCTCAACTACGTGGTGACGCAGGCGACCATTTCGCGCGACATCAAAGATCTGCACCTTTTCAAGGTCTCGGGGATCGAAAAGAAGTACCGCTATGCGTACATCAACGACAGCGAAGGCGAAATTTCGCCCAAGATGAAAAATTTGTTCCGCGACTGCGTGGTCGCCGTGAAATGCGCGCAGAATCTCGTCGTCATCAAGACCCTTTCCGGGAACGGCGCCAATGCGGGCACGGTGGTGGACAAGCTCAACTATCCCGAGATCGTCGGCACGGTGGCGGGAGACGATACGCTGCTCGTCGTGTGCAACAGCAATGAGGGCGCGGCGACCGTCATCGACAAAATCAACGATTTCATGAAATAAATCATTTTCCGAGGGGCGGAAAACGAGATGTTATCCAGGCTTACCATTAAAAACGTGGCTCTGATAGACGAGGCGGAAATTGAATTCGGAGAGGGACTCAACGTGCTGTCCGGCGAGACGGGCGCGGGAAAATCCGTCATTCTCGATTCCGTCAACTTTGTGTTGGGCGCAAAGGCGGATCGTTCGATGATCCGTTACGGCGAAGCGGAATGTATGGTAAAAGCCGAGTTTTCCGTGCCTGAAAACGGCAGGGCGGCGCGGGCGCTGCGGGAAATGGACATCGAGACGGAGGGTGACATCATCATATCCCGCCGTTTCGGCGAAAGCGGGAAAAACAGCATCAAAATCAACGGCTGCACCGTCACCGCGGGGATGCTGCGCACCGTCACCGACTGTCTGGTGGACGTTCACGGGCAGAGTGAACATTTCTTTCTGTTGAAGGAGTCCAATCAGCTGCGCACGCTGGACGGCGTGGCGGGGGCGCCTTTGAAAGCGGAGAAGGAAAAGCTCGGGGCGCTTCTGAAAGCGCTTGCGGACGTGAAAGAACGGATTGCCCTCATCGGAGGCAACGAACAGGAGCGGGGGCGGCGTCTGGATATTCTCGATTTCCAGATACGGGAAATCGAAAACGTCGGTCTGAAAGAGGGAGAGGAGGAAGAACTTCTCGCCCGCCGCAACAAGATCAATCATCTAGAAAAAATCATCTCGTCGGTGCGCGAAGCGTCGGAATTTCTGTCCGGCGACGGCGGCGCGCTGGACGGTTTGCGCGGCGCAAAGCGGGCGATGGGACAGATCGCGGGGCTGGACGCCGAATACGAAGAAATTTCCGGGCGGCTGGAAAGTCTGGCGCTCGACGCCGACGATCTCGCGGCGACGCTTTCCGATCTCGGCGAAGGGCTGTATTTCGACGAAGAAGAGGCGCAGGCGACGGAAAACCGCCTGGAAGAGATCCGATCTCTGAAACGCAAGTACGGGGCGGATAAAGCGGAGATCGACGGGTATCTGCAAAAGTGCCGGGAAGAGTACGAACTCCTTTCGGACAGCGAAGGAAAGTACGCCGAACTGACCGCGGAGCGGGAAAAACTCGGCAAAAAGATCTATGCCGCCTGTCGGAAGATGACGGACATCCGCCGTCAGGCGGGAGAGGGATTCTGCCGCCGCGTGACGGAGGAACTTAAAACCCTCAATATCGCGCACGCGCGTTTTGAGATCAGATTTGCGCCCTATGCGGAAGGGGACGCGGAACGGGCGACGGGAAACGGGTTGGACGAGATCTGTTTTCTGTTTTCGGCAAACGCGGGGGAACCGCCCAAACCCCTGTCAAAAATCATCAGCGGCGGCGAAATGAGCCGGTTCATGCTGGCGATCAAGACGCAGCTTTCTGACGTCAATGAAATCTCCACTTATATCTTCGACGAAATCGACGCGGGGATCAGCGGAAAGACGGCAAAGGTGGTCGGCGAGAAATTCGCGCAGATCGCGAAACACACGCAGATCATCGCCGTGTCCCATCTAGCGCAGATCGCGGCGATGAGCGACAGGGAATTTCTCATCGAGAAAAGAGAGGAGAGCGGCAAGACGTACACGCGGGTGTGCGCGCTCGGCGAAGAGGAAAAGAAGGGGGAAATCGTCCGCCTGCTCGGCGGAGGGGAGGGCGAAGAGTTCGCTTTGAAGCACGCCGAAGAATTGCTACGTCAGGCAAAGCAATACAAACAATCCATAAACTGACAGGATTCGACGTCCGTCAGGCGGGATTTACGGCGAATAGAAAGCGCCCGGTTTGCACAAATTACCTTTCAGACGGGGGGTAATCATGCGCAGACTGAGTGCTTTTTTACTGGGAATTTTTCTGTCTTTCGGAGCCGCCGCGGGCGGGATCGGCGTCACCGTAACCGCCGGTGCGGAAGGCAGACAGGTATATGTGGGGGGAATGCCCGCAGGCTTTACTTTGAGCGCGGGCGGGGCGCAGGTCATCGGGCTGAGCGGGGTGATGAACGATAACGGCGTGCGTTCTCCCGCCGCCGACGCGGGCATCCGGACGGGGGACGTCATCGTCAGAGCGGCGGGCATTCAGGTGGAGACGGTCGGGAAACTCAACGAAATTCTCGGGCAGTGCAAGGGGAAAGCCGTGGAGTTGGAAGTTTGCCGCGGCGAAGAGAAACTTTGCGTTTCTGTCACACCTCTCAAAGACAAAGTGACCGGGAAATATAAAATCGGCGTTCTCATCCGCGACAGCATTTCCGGCGTCGGTACGATTACTTATATCGACAGGCAGACGAAGCGGTTCGGTTCGCTCGGGCATTCCGTGGTCTCGGAGGATCATCGTGAGATGAAGATCGCGGGCGGAAAGGTTTACCGGTGCAGCATCATGGGCGTATCCAAAGGGGTGCGCGGCAGAGCGGGAGAGCTTCGCGGGATGTTCCTGAGCGAAGGGAGCATCGGAAGCGCGGAAAAACTCTGCGAAAGCGGCATATACGGCAAGGTCGGAGAGAGCTATTCCCTGGACGGGCTGGAATGCGTCTATACCGCAGATATCAGCGAAGTGCAGCCGGGCGACGCCTATATCTGTTCCACGGTGGACGGCGAATGTCCGAAGAAGTATTCCATCGACATCGTAAAAGTGGACAAAAACAACAAGAGCAATAAAAATTTCGTCATCAAAATCACGGACAAGGATCTCATTTCTGCGACGGGCGGCATCGTGCAGGGCATGAGCGGAAGTCCCATTTTGCAGGACGGAAAACTGGTGGGCGCCGTCACGCACGTGTTTCTCAACGATCCGACCAGAGGGTACGGCATCGACATCAATACCATGCTGAAAGAATAATGGAAGGCAAAAAGAGGGGGAATTTCGCTTTGCTGCGGAATTTCTCTTCTTTTTGTAAATTGTTTATATGGGAAGGCGTTTTTTATAAGGCCAATCGGAACTCGGACAGACAATCCCTCAGTCACGCTCCGCGTGTCAGCTCCCTTTGCACAAGGGAGCCATGAAGTTCGGGCAGCCGCTTAGCCGATTTTCCTTTGCGCAAGGGAGGCACCATCTATGCCTCCCCTTATGGTAAGGCGGAACGTTCCACCTCATACTTTCCCTTTTTGACAAAGGGGAGGTGCCACGTCTTCCTTTCATACCTCCCCTTATGGTAAGGGGAGGCGTCACAAAGTGACGGAGGGGATAAGAAAGCTGGTTTTCGATAAGGTAAATCGGAAAACGGAATAACTCCGCAAAAAGGGCGTCACTTGTTATGCACTTTTTGCCCTTGTGAAAAACGGAAACAAGGTGAAACGAGCGGCAACGCCGCGAGAGACAAACCGGCAGTCAGCCGCACGGCGTGTCGAAGGTAGGAGTCCTGTATAAATCCTTCCGCAGATTCTCGTTACATTTTTTCTCCGAAAAAATGTAACGAAACAGAGATGTAAGGGGAGGCGTCACAAAGTGACGGAGGGGATAAGAAAGGGCGTATAATCTGCGGAAAAAAGCAAAAACTAAGGGTATGAAAAGAGTATTGGGAATTATCCTCGGACTTTGTTTTTTCCTTCCCTGCGCCCGGGCAAATATGCCCCGGAGTACGGAAGCGGGCGAAGGGGCGGGTGCGGCGGTCTGCGCCTCCGCCGAAGAGAATGCCGGACAGGGCGTCGAAGGGAAAGTCGAACTCGCTTCTGACGCCAAAGCCGCTTATATGATGGATTGGGCGAGCGGGACGGAGATTTATGCGCGCAATGCGGACGAGCGGCTTCCGATCGCAAGCATGTGCAAAATCATGACCATGATTCTCTGTTTTGACGAGATCAACGCGGGAAATCTCTCTCTCGACGAAGAGATCCGCGTGAGCGAGAACGCCTCTTCCATGGGCGGCTCGCAGGTTTTTCTGGAAGCGAACGCGAGCTATCCCGTCCGCGAACTCATCAAGAGCGTGGCGGTGTGTTCGGCAAACGACAGCTGCGTGGCGCTGGCGGAGCGGATCGCGGGCAGCGAGAGCCTGTTCACCGATCGGATGAATGCCCGGGCGAAGGAAATCGGCGCGGAAAACACGCTGTTTGCCAACTGTACGGGGCTGCCGCGGGAACCGCAGTATTCCTGTGCGCGCGACGTCGCGAAGATGCTGGCGGAACTCGTGTCGCACGACGGATATTTCGAATTCAGCACCGTATGGACGGATAAATTCTCCCATCCCGAAGGGCGATATACCGAAATTTCCAATACCAACCGGCTCGTGCGCTTTTACGAAGGCTGCGACGGCGGGAAGACGGGATATACTTCGCAGGCGGGATTCTGTCTCGCCGCCACCGCCAAACGCGGGGGGATGCGGCTGATCTCCGTCGTCATCGGCGAGGATTCCAGCGATCATCGTTTCGGCGACGTGCGCACCATGCTCGATTACGCCTTTGCGAATTATACGCTGAAAACGGTCGTGGACGGGAACAACCCGATAAGCGAAAGGGCGGAAGTGAGCGGAGGGAAAGCGCGGTCCGTCGCGGTCAGACCCGAACGCAGCGCGCATATTTTCGCCGCCCGCGGCGGGGCGGAGGAAGTGACGCTCGACGTGCGTCTCGACAAGCGCGTCAAAGCGCCCGTCAAAGCCGGGGACAAAGTGGGGGAAATCGTCGTCTACCGCGACCGCGTGGAGGCGGAACGGGTGAATCTCGTCGCCGACGAATCGGTCG
>DVGN01000004.1 GCA_018712725.1 Candidatus Scatosoma pullicola | reverse complement strand
TTTTTCGCGCCTTTTGTCCTTCGGCGCGATTTCCTGGTATATTATACTACTTTTTCTTCCCTCTGTAAAGAATTTCTTTTCAATATCGACGATTTTTTATTGAATTATTTTTAATTATTTTCAATATTATTGTCGGATTTTGTCACATGCTGTCGATTGCGGCAAAATAAACAAAATCCGCAAAGGACGCTGCCGTTCTTTGCGGAAACTGCGGGCGGATACCCTTTATTGACTGATTTCGTCGACGTACTCGTCGTAGGAGACGGGGCGGTCGTAGACTTTTGTGTCCTCTATTTCGATGATGCGGTTGGCGACGGTATTCATGAGTTCCTGGTCGTGCGAAGTGAGGAGCATACAGCCGCGGTAGTTGCTCAGACCGTTGTTGAGGGCGGTGATCGATTCGAGGTCGAGATGGTTGGTCGGCTCGTCGAAGATGAGGAAATTGCTGCCTTCGAGCATCATTTTGGCGAGCATGCAGCGCACCTTTTCTCCCCCCGAAAGCACCTTTGCCTTTTTTAGCGCCTCTTCGCCCGAAAAGAGCATTCTTCCCAGCCAGCCGCGGAGATACTCTTCATAGTGATCGGAGGAGAATTGGGAGAGCCATTCGACGAGATTGAGGTCGCAGTTTTCGAAAAATTCGTTGTTGTTCTGCGGGAAGTAGGAGACGGAAATGGTTTTGCCCCATTTTACCGTGCCCGCGTCCGGCTGTTCTTTGCCCGTCAGGATGTCGTAGAGCATGGTGATCGTCGTACTCTTGTCCGAGACGATACCGATCTTTTCCCCTTTCTGCACGGTGAAGGAGACGTTTTCGAAATATCCCTTTTTGGTCAGCCCCTCCACCATCAGGATGTCGTTGCCGATCTCCTTTTCGAATTTGAAATCGATATAGGGATACTTGCGCAAAGAGGGTTTGAAATCGTTGATGGTGAGTTTTTCGAGTTCCTTTTTACGCGACGTCGCCTGCCGGGATTTGGAGGCGTTGGCGGCAAAGCGGGCGATGAATTCCTGCAACTCCTTGGCGCGTTGTTCCGCCTTCTTGTTCTGTTCTTTCTGTTGGCGGGCGAGCAGCTGACTCGTCTGATACCAGAAGTCGTAGTTGCCGACGTACATGTTGATTTTGCCGAAATCGACGTCGCAGATGTTGGTGCAGACCTTGTTGAGGAAATGGCGGTTGTGGGAGACGATGATGATGGTGTTTTCAAAATCCATCAGATAGTTTTCCAGCCAGCGCACCGTCTTGATGTCCAGATTGTTGGTCGGCTCGTCGAGGAGCAGGACGTCGGGATTGCCGAACAGCGCCTGCGCCAGAAGGACGCGCACCTTTTGCTTGGCGTCCAGCCCGGACATGGGCGCATAGTGCAGCTCTTCGGGGATCTCCAACGCGTTGAGGAGCTGCTGAGCCTGAAATTCGGCGTCGTAGCCGTTCATCTCCGCGAATTCGCTTTCGAGTTCCGCCGCCCGGATGCCGTCCTCTTCCGAAAAATCGGGATTGGCGTACAGGGCGTCCTTTTCGTCCATGACCTCCACGAGATGTTTGTAGCCGAGCATGACGGTGCGCAGCACCGTCTCGTCGTCGTACATGTTCTGGTTTTGCTGCAGGACGGACATGCGCTCGTTTTTGTCCAGCGTGACATAGCCCTTCTGCGGCTCGATTTCGCCCGAAAGCACTTTGAGAAAGGTGGATTTTCCCGCGCCGTTTGCGCCGATGATCCCGTAGCAGTTGCCTTTCGTGAATTTAAGATTGACATCTTCGAACAGCTTTTTGCTGCCGTATTGCAGGCTGACGCCCGATACCTGTAACATCCGACACCTCTAATTTCTGACTATCTTTTTGATTGCCTTGAAGATTATACCATATCCGGGGCGCAATGGCAAACGTTTCCGCCGGGAAAAAAGCATGTTTTCCGCCTTTCTTTTGCGCGAACGAAAAAAGGGCGGAAAATTCCGCCCGTCCGGCTCCGTCGATCAGCCGAGATCGTGAAAGATAAGCGCCAACGCCGCCAGCAGAAAAGAGGCAATGGCAAGGAAATAAAATATGCGGATGGACCGGAAGGTTTTTCTGTCCTTTTCCTCATTTGCTTTTTCGGCTTGGGAATTTGGCGCCGGAATCGGCCGCCTTTGGGCCAACCAAAGATAATCCCATACAAAATATTCCCAAAGCAGAAACAATTTGAGGGTATAACCGGGTATATTTCTCTTTTTCGCATCGGACAGAGCGGTCAAAAACAGAACTGCCCAGCATATGCAAAACAGACAAAGCCCGGTTATGAACAACCAAACATGATTCCCATCTGACCATTTCCCCTTTTCTTATCGCGAAAACGTCGGCAAAACGATTTATTTGGAAATCTTTTCGAGTTCGGTGACGATATCCCCGACCGTTTTGAGATTTTCCACATCGTCTTCGGGAATAGTGATTCCGTATTCGTCTTCGAGACGGCTTAAAAGTTCGACGACGTCGAGAGAGTCGGCGCCGAGATCTTCGATGATGCGCGCGTCGGGAGTGATTTTATCCGCGGAGACGCCGAGCGCGTCCGCGAGCATTGCCTGTACTTTTTCCAACATGATGGTTTCCTCCGGATCTTTCAGAGTGTAATAAATTTTTATGACTTTATTGTAATATATGCGCGCGGAAAAGTCAAGTGGTTTTTCCCGATTTTTCCCGTTTCTTTTTCATCGTGAGGGCGATGCGGTTGCGCTTCAGGTCGACGTCTTTCACCGTCACTTTGACGACCTGCCCCACCGTGAGCGCTTCGGACGGATGGCGGATATACCTGTCGTCCGTGATTTCCGAGATATGCACGAGCCCGTCCTGATGCACGCCGATGTCGATGAACGCGCCGAAATCCACGACGTTGCGCACCGTTCCCATGAGTTCCATGCCCGGTTTCAGATCTTCGATGCCCAGGATGTCCTTCCGGAGCATGGGCGCGGGGAGCGCTTCGCGGATGTCCCTGCCCGGCTTCATGAGTTCGGTGACGATGTCCGAAAGGGTCGCCTTGTCGAGATCGGTCTCCTTTGCCGCCTTGTCCGTTCCGTATGCTTTGAGGCGCTCCCTGAGGTCGGAAATGCGGCGGGCGCGCACGTCCTCTTTGGTGTAGGAAAACAGGGAAAGGAGTTTTTCCGCCTTGGCGTACGATTCGGGATGCACCGCCGTGTTGTCGAGGATGTTTTCGCCCCCGTCGATGCGCAGGAAGCCCGCGCACTGCGTGTACGCCTTTTCGCCCAGTTTGGGGACTTTGAGGAGCTGTTTGCGGGAGGTGAATTTGCCGTTTTCTTCGCGGTAGGCGACGATGTTTTTCGCGACGGCGGCGTTCAGACCCGCGATATAGCGGAGCAGGGAGACGCTGGCGGTGTTGAGATCGACGCCCACGCTGTTGACGCAGTCTTCGAGTACGCCGGAAAGGGCGCTGTCCAGCCGCTTTTCGTTCATGTCGTGCTGGTACTGCCCCACGCCGATCGACTTGGGGTCGATTTTGATGAGTTCGGCGAGCGGATCTTGCAAGCGGCGGGCGATGGACACGGCGCTTCTCGCCGTGACGTCGTAATCGGGAAATTCTTCGGCGCCGAGCGGAGAGGCGGAATAGACGCTGGCGCCCGCTTCGTTGACGATGACGTACCCCACTTCCCTGCCCGTCTCTTCCTTGATTTCCCGGATGAGTTCGGCGATGAAAATTTCGCTTTCCTTGCTCGCCGTGCCGTTGCCGCAGGAGATGACCTCCACGCCGTATTTCGCGATGAGTTCTTTGAGGATTTTTTTCGCCTCTTCCGTCTTGTTCTGCGGGGGCGTGGGATAGACGACCGTCTTGTCGAGTACCTTTCCCGTACCGTCCACGACGCAGATTTTGCAGCCCGTGCGGAAGGCGGGATCCCAGCCCATCGTGACCTTGTTTTTCACGGGCGGCTGCATCAGAAGGGGCTTTAAGTTGAGTTCGAACATCTTGATCGCCTGTTCGCTGGCTTCGTCGAAGAGCTGCGCGCGCACCTCCCTTTCGACGGACGGGGCGATGAGGCGGGTATAGGCGTCCTCCGCCGCTTCTCTGACGATCGCGGTCGATTCCCCTCCGTCTTTGAGAAACGCCGCCGCCGTAATGCGTTTGGCAAAATCTTCGTCGCAGAGGACGGACACTTTGAGAAAGCCCTCTTTTTCGCCGCGGTTTAAGGCGAGGACGCGATGGCTCTTGATCTCCGAGACGGGTTCGGAATGGGCTTTGTACATCTCGTACGTCCTGGCTTTGTCCTCTTCCTCCTTGCCCTTGACGTAAGAAGAGGTGATTTCGCCGTGATTGAAGAAGAAATTGCGCAGTTTTTTGCGGGTCGCGGCGTCGTCCGAGATGCGTTCGGCGATGATGTCGCGGGCGCCGTCGATCGCGTCCTTGACCGCAGGCACCTCTTCGGTTATGTATTTCTCCGCCTCTTTCTTTACGTCGAGCGTTTTGTCCTGCGCGAAAATGGCGTCCGCGAGCGGCTGCAATCCGCGCGCGATGGCGACGGACGCGCGGGTCTTGCGCTTTTGCTTATACGGGCGGTAGATGTCCTCCGCCTCCGTGAGCGTGGCTGCCTTTTCGAGCGCGTCCCGGATCTCGTCCGTCATCTTGCCCTGTTCTTCGATGGCGGAGGCGATCTCCTCCTTGCGCTTTTCCAGATTGCGGAGGTATTCCAGCCGGTCGGCGAGTTCACGAAGGACCTGGTCGTCACAGCTGCCCGTCATTTCCTTGCGGTAACGGGCGATGAAGGGAACGGTGTTTCCCTCGTCGAGCAGCGAAAGGATGTTCTTCGCGTGGGCGGGAGTCAGGTTGAATTCCCGGGTAATCGTCTGTAAAATGTCCATTTTTTCCTGCCTTTATCTTGTTTTTATTTTCAGGGAATTGAGAAATCCCTTTTGTTCCGGCGTGAGGCGGTAGCTTTCCCGCGCCTTCTGGATCGCCTTGTCGTGCGTTGCGGGGGCGAGAATGCCGCTTTCGAGCAGCTCCACCCCCTTATCGTAACATTTGACGAGAATCTCCGCCGTGAGCCACGCGGCCGCCATATGTACGTAATATCTCGTCGTATCCGCGCGGGAGAGAAAGTCCTTTATGGCGGGGAGATATTTTTCCTCCGCGTAAAAGGAAAGGAGGGTGACGAGGACGAAGCGTTCGTCGTATTCGCCGCCCCGCGCGAAATACCCTTCCATGCGGGAGAGAAAGTCCTCCCGGTTCTTTTTGATGCAGTCCGCCTTGAAACAGTCGCACAGCGCCCAGTTGTCGATGAGAGGCAGACATTTTTCCGTCCAGAGGACAAATTTTTCGTACGGGAGCAGGGAGACGATCGTGAGCTTGATAAACGTCGTCTCGTAATATTCGTCCGGAAAGGAAAAGATATCCGAAAGATCGGCTTGCAGTTTTTTGGCGATTTTGCGCATGTCCGGCGTGCGGACGCCGAGAAAGTCGGCTTTGGGCGGGCGGATGATCTTTTTCTGAAAGGCGGCGAACTGCCCGTCCCGATAAGGTTCGAGAACGCTTAAAAATTCAGAGTAAGTCACGAAGCTGTTCCTCCCATGCGGATTTGTCGAAACGGGGATTGGCGGGGCTGGTGGAGGGCATTCTGAAATAGGGAATTTCCGTATTTTCGTACTTGCTTACGAAGAGCTTGTACGCCAGCGCGCCGTTCAGCAGGATCTTCCGGATGGGCGCGGCGCGGAAAATCGGGGTGAGATCGGCGAGCGCCGCGTTTCTGATGTCCGCGTCCGAAGAGCCTTTGATCTCGCATTCGGTCACCATGTCCCAGAGCGCGATTTTGCGGCGGAAGAGAAATTCTTTTTTCCTCTCCGTCGTCTCCGGGACGTCCTCCCCGAAAAAGCCGCACACGGTGCGCCAGAAGCGGTTTTGCCTGTTCCCGTAATAGAATTGAATCTCCCGGCTCCTGACGGAGGGAAAACTGCCGAGAATGAGCAGGCGGCTGTTTTCGTCGTATACGGGGCCGAAGGCGATCTGGTGCAGTTCTTTGTTCATCTCACAGCGCAAACGGCTTATCTATGTTGCCGACGGCGGCGACCGCCTTGCCCTCCTCCGGGAAGGTGAGGGAAATCGCCTCCCGCACCATGTCTTCGGAAATGGAATTGATCGCGTCCAGCTTGCCTTCGAAATCGAAGAGAGCGTCGTTGAACAGCATGTGTTTTCCGTACAGCAGCATCTGCGAAGGCGTGCTTTCCTGCGAGAAGAGCATGGCGGATTTCATCTGTTCCCTGCCCCGCAGAAATTCGTCCCTGCCGATCCCCTCTTTTTTCATGTCGGCGACCACTTTGCCGATCGCCCCGTATGCCTTGTCCGCGTTGGCGGGATTCACCCCCGCGTAGATGACGAGAGAGCCGCATTCCTGAAAGGCGGAGAGATAAGAATAGACGGAATAGGCGAGCCCCATCTTTTCGCGCACTTCCTGGAAGAGACGGGAACTCATGCTGCCGCCTAAGACGCTGTTTGCCGTCTGCAGGGCGTCGGAAAGTTCGTGTTCGCGCGGGAGAGAGGGATAGCCGATGGCGATGTGCACCTGTTCGATGGGCTTGGTTTTGATGAGGGAGAGCCCGCAGGTTCTGATTTGCTTGTCCCGGGGGCGGAAATTCCCCTTTTCCAGTTTTCCGAAACAGGTTTCCACCAGCGCTTCCGCCGTCTGCATGTCCACGCCGCCCGCAAAGGAAATGACGATGTTTTCGGGGCAGTACCGCTCCGCCTTATAGCGGAAAATGTCCTCCCGCGTGAATCCTCTGACGTTGGAGGCGGGGCCGAGAATGTTCCTGCCGTAGCCATCGTTTCCGTAATAGGCGGAAGAGAGCAGGTCGAGACAGAGTTCGTCCGGCGCGTCTTCGGTCATGGCGATCTCTTCGCAGACCACCCCTTTTTCCTTTTCCATCTCCTCTTCCGGGAAGGTGCTGTCCAGAAAGAGATCGGAAAGGATCTCGAACGCCTCCGCCGTGTGGTCGGACGTGCATTTGGAATAATAGCAGGTCACGTCTTTTCCCGTAAAGGCGTTCACCTGGGCGCCGATGCGGTCGAACGCGTCGGAAATTTCAAAGGCGGTGCGCTTTTTCGTGCCCTTGAACTGCATGTGTTCGATGAAGTGGGAAATGCCGTCTTCGCTGTCCGTCTCGACGGACGAACCGGTGCCGACGAGTATGCCCATCGTCACCGACAAAAGCCCTTCCATCCTCTTGACCACCAGCCGAAGCCCGTTGGGGTATCTCTTTTCGTAAACCATTTTCTCATCCTCCGTTGTCCTGCAGATTCTCCGACACGGTCACCGCGCGGAGAGAATGCGTTTTGTAATAGGTAAGTATGTCGCCGAGCGCGTCCGCCGTCGCTTCCATGGGGTGCATGAGTACGAATTCGCCCCCTTCGATGTCCTTCGTGGCGCGGGTGTAGACGAGAGAGGCGTTTTTGTCCCGCCAGTCGATCGTGTCCCGCGACCAGAGGATAGTCTTCATGCCCAGCGATTCGCACACGGCGAGCGTCTCCTTTCCGTATGCCCCCGACGGGGGCGCGAACAGGGTCATATCCGCGCCCGTCGTCAGTTTGACGAAGCGGTTGCACAGGGAGATTTCCTCCTTGTTTTCCCCTTCCGAAAGGGAGGCGTGGTCCTTGTGGAAATAGCCGTGATTGCCCAGCTCGTGGCCGCGGGAGAGAATTTCTTTCAGACAGGCGACGTTGTCGTCCGCCCAGCAGCCGCCGACGAAAAAGGTCGCCTTGCCGCCGTACTCGTCTAAAATGTCGAGAATGCGGTAGACCTCCTCCGTCCCCCAATAGACGTTGAACATCAGGGACACGCCGTCCGTGACGCCCTCCGCCCGCCTGTATACCCCCTCTTCCCCGCCCGCGCCCACCGTCTCGCTTCCCCGGACGGGAAAGAGACAGACGAAGCCGACGGAAAGGACGAGCAGCGCGAGCGCGCAGTTGGTGGCGATGTTGAGTTTTGTCTCTCCGGAAATTTTCCTGCGAGCAGTTGTGGTACGTTTCAAAGGATTCACCTCGAAAAAAGATTCCTTTATCTATCTTATTTTCGGGCGCTTCCGTTTATGCCATTCCGACCTGCCGCAAGGTATTATGTCTGTCGTTTCAACGCGTACTATGTCTGTCGTTTTTTTTGAGTATATCCGCGCGATACGGTATTCCGTTTCAGGTAATTATGTCACGCATAATTATTTTGTCTGACATAGTATCAAATCATTCGCGCTTTTCGGCGGTTCAGTCGATCCGTTCCACCGTCAGGCCGAACGACGAAGCCGCGGCTTCGATCTCCTTGTCGGAAAGATCTCTTTCCAGGACGACTTCGAGAAATCCGCGCCCGTCGAAGGAGGTCGTTTTAACCTCTTCTCTTTCGGCGAGCGCCGCCGCGAACGCCCGTTTTTCCGATTCTCCGCCCGCGCAGTACACGGCTTTGTAGTCGATGCGCTCGATGCGGAATACGACGGGGCGAGTGCCGTCGTTGCAGCAGGCGATCATGATGCGTTCGTCGTTTGTCCATCCGCGCATGATTGCGCCCCCTTGCAGTGCCGTATAGATATAGCGGCTGATGCAGTCCCAGGCTTGGCGCATTGGGTCCCGTTTCCCTCCCGCCAGAAATCGTCCCTGCCGCCGTAGCGTTCGAACACAAATTCCTGACCGATCTCGTAAAAGGGACAGACGCCGGATCTGGGATCGGCGAGATATTTTTCCTGTAAATCGGGGAAGAGTCTTTTGTCGATGACCGTGACTTTACATTTGTGCTGCATATGTTTTCCTCACTTGATTTTGACGATGGTGACGCCCGTCTCCCCTTCGCCGTACTTGCCGAGCCGGAATTCCGCGACGTTTTTCTGTTTGCGCAGAAAGTCCTGAATGCCCGCGCGCAGCTTGCCCGTCCCCACGCCGTGGACGATGCGCACCTCTTCGAGATTGGCGAGTACCGCCGCGTCGAGAAATGCCTCCACTTCGGGCAGGGCTTCCTGTACGGTCATGCCGATGACGTTGAGTTCGAGAGAGGGCATGGGTTTGGGCGCCAGATTTTTGGCGACCTGCACGCTCTCCGTCTTTTTGCCCTTTTCCCACCTGTTCTGTTTAAGCTTGGGGGCGCCGTTCACGATCAGGGAGAGATCGGATATTTTGCTGCGCACGCGGATGCTGCCGCACAGGATTTCCGCTTCTCCCTTCTGAAGGCGCACCGCCTGGACGACGCCCTCCTGTCCCGTCGTTTTGACGAACACCCTGTCGCCCGCTTTGAGTTTATCGGCGGAAACGGGCAGGTACTGCGTGCGCGGCGTCTCCTCTTCGGCGGAATACGCTTTGTCCGCAAGCCTGTTTTTCAGCGTGCGGGCGCGGATGAGATCGGATTCGGTCACCGTTTCCTTCTCGAAGATCTTTTCGATTTCGCCGAGCAGTTCCTCAGCTTCGGCGGTGCGCTCGTTGATGATGCGGCGGGATTCCGCGCGGGCGGTAAGCGTCAGCTTTTCTCTCTCTTTGCGGAGTTTTTCCCGCTCTTCGTCCAGCGCTCTGACCTTTTCCGACCATTCCGCTTTGAGAGTTTCGCTTTCCCTCCGGACCTCTTCGGCGCGGATGCGGCTCTCTTCGGCGCTGCGGACGATGTTTTCAAAGGTCTGCGCCCCCTCCGAGAGATGGCTCATCGCGTCTTCCAATATTTCCTCTTTCAGACCCAGCCGCCGGGAGATGGCGAGCGCGTTGCTCGACCCCGGAAGTCCGATCCGGATGACGTACAGGGGCTGCAGGGTATCCGAATCGAATTCCATGCAGGCGTTTTCGATGCCCTCCGTGGAGAAGGCGAATTCTTTGAGGGCGGAATAATGGGTGGTCACCACCCCCGTGCAGCCCTTTTTCAGAAGATAGGCGACGATCGCTTCGGCGAGCGCCTGCCCTTCGTCCGGATCGGTGCCGCCGCCGAGTTCGTCGATGAGGACGAGGCTGCGGCGGTCTGCCTTTTCCACGATCTCCACGATGTTGGAGATATGGGAGGAGAAGGTGGAGAGATTTTCTTCGATGCTCTGTGCGTCGCCGACGTCGCAATAAATTTCATCGAACACGGAGATTTCTGCTCGCCGTGCGGGGACGAAAAGCCCGCACATCGCCATGAGGCAGAAGAGCCCCACCATTTTCAGAGTGACCGTCTTGCCGCCCGTGTTCGGACCGCTGATGAGCAGAAAGCGGTAGTCCTTTCCGAGCGAAAGGCTGACGGGCACCACCTTTTTGCGGTCGATCAAGGGATGCCTGCCCTGTTCGAAGGAGACGACGCCCCGGTCGTTGACTTCGGGGCGGACGCAGGCGAGTTTATAGCCGTATTCCGCGCGGGCATAGTACCCGTCCAGCTCTTCCAACAGGCCGATGTCCCGGATCAGGTCGTCCCCCATGAATCCGGCGCGGCGGGAAAGTTCGCCCAAAATGCGCTCCACCTCTTCCTTTTCGTCGATGGCGAGCGAGCGCAGTTCGTTGTTCATTTCGAGAATCTGTTCCGGCTCGATGAAAAAGGTGGCGCCGCTTGCGGAACGGTCGTGGATGAAGCCCTTGACGTTGCGCTTGTATTCGGCGCGGACGGGGAGGACGTAGCGGTTGTCCCGCATCGTGATGATGCCGTCCTGCAAATATTTCCCCTCCTCCCCCGTCAGGTATTCGGAGAGGCGGGTGCGGATGCGCTCGTTCAGCGAGCGGATCTCGCGGCGGATGGAATACAATTTGTCGCTGGCGTAATCGGACACCTCCGAATCGTTTAAGATCTTCGTGGAAATGTCGTCTTCGAGCGCGGCGTCATAATACAGCTTGTCCGCGATCTCGCGCACCTCTTTGATCGAATCGTCGCTGATCGCGGCGATGCCGGTGTGCGCGACGCGGGCGGCGCGCAGGAGATTGCCCACGGAGAGAAGTTCTCCGCACGAGAGCGCCGAGCCCTTTTTCGCCCTTTCGATCTCATCCGAAAAGGGCGGGAAATACTCGATTTTTCCGACGCCGAAATCGAATAACAGCCGCGTGCATTCCTCCGTCAGCGTCAGCGACTTCTTCACCGAAGCCACGTCCGCGGCGGGCAGGGCGTTTTTCAGCTTTTCCCGCGTCCCTTCGAGTGCCGCATACTCCGCGACCAGGGCGAGTATTTTATTGAGTTCTGTCTTTTCGATGGCTTTTGCGTTCATGATGTTTTTTCTTTGTCGTTACAGTACGCTCTTGCGGCGGTGTCCCGCGGTTTTGTCCTTCAAAGGGGGCAGCGTCCGATCGGTCAGCGTTCCCGCCGCAGCCGGCAGAAATCCGGACAGATCGGCGCAGTTGTAAATTTCAAACCGGCACTCCCCGCGCGCGTCGCGGAAACGGCGGGCAAAAAAGGTGCGTCCCTCTTCGTCCGTCAGGCGATAGGTCCCCCTTTTGTCGCATTCGGCGCAGGATCTGCCGAAGGGACAATAGCAGAGATCCATGAGCTTGATTCCCCCGCCCGCAAGGACGAAGGCGTTTGCGCCCGACAGCGCCGCCTGTTCGGTTTCGCTCAGTTCTTTGGACAGGGCAAAACAGGAAAGGGACGGCTCTTTTATAAGCCGTGCGACGTCCGCCGCGTTCGTCAGGTTGAACCCCGTCCCCGCGAACAGCCTGCACCCCGTTCGGCGGGCGAGTATGATTCCGTCGAAATTTTCCGCGTAAATACCGTCGAGAGAATATTTCCGGACGGTCTGCCCGATTTGTTCCAGATCTTCTTTTGTCGCCCGCACGGGCAGGTAGAGATACTTTTCAAAATGCCCCTCGGCAAAAGCGTCGGGCAGGAGCGCGGCGTAATCGTCCGGCTTGAACACGACGACGTCCGCATGTATCTTTCCGAGTTCGGACGGTGTGACGATCGCCGCGGTCTTTTCGTTTTTTCCCGCATAGCCCTCCGGCATGGATAAAGGCGGAACCGGCGGCTTCGGCAGGCGCGCCGAACGGGCGCGGGCGTCGTAAAATTCCCGATAGACGAGACGGCGGAAGGCGTTTAAGCGGGATTTGGGAAGAAAGACTTTGCCGAGCCGTATTTCTTCGAAACGGACGTCCATCGGGACGCCGTCCGTTTTGAGAAAACAGTTTTTCAGGTCGGTTTCCGTGAGAGGCATGTCTTTGGCGGGCGGGAGAATCTCTTCCGAACGCCACACCCGTTCCGTGCCCTCCGCCCGTATTTTTGCCTCCGCGGGTTCCCCTTCGAGAAAACGGAGGGAGAGGCGGACGGGGAGATTTTTGCCGCCCGAAAGCGCCCTTTCCGAAGCGGCTGCGTCGGTGGTGACGAACACTTCGTCGCCGGGGAGCAGCTTCGCCGCGGAAAAGACGGTGAATCCGCCCTTTATCGCCCTGGAAAAGCGAGCGCCGCCCGCTTCGGCGCCGTCGCGCAGCACTTTGAAGGCGTCCCCCTGCCGGGGCGCAAAATCGCTTTTAACGGGGTATTCCCTGCCTCGATCGCTCCGTTCGTTCCGATTTCCGCGGAAGGCTACGCCGGAAACGACGCCGACTTTTACCCCGATATGTCCTTGTACCGAACGGGAGAGAAAGGACGCGTCCTGACCGAACGCCAGCCCCTTTGTATAATCGCCGCGGTTATAGGCGCGCTTCAAATCGGAAAGGCGGATGGAGAGTTCCCTTTCGTCCGCGCCGTCCAGAATGCCGCGGTAATAGCGCACCGCCGACGCGACGTATTCGGGGCGGCGCATCCTGCCTTCGATCTTGAAGGAAGACACCCCCGCCTCTTTCAGCCTGAAGAGGGACTTACCCACGCTTAAATCGGCGGGAGAAAGCGCATAGGCAAATTTTTCGAAGCCGGGACGGTCGAAGGAATACTTCTTGCGGCAGGGCTGTTTGCACCGCCCGCGGTTGCCGCTGTTCTCTCCCGCAAAGGAGGAAAAATAGCACTGTCCCGAAAAACAGGTACACAGCGCCCCCTGCACGAACGCCTCCGTCTCGATCAGCGGAGAGATACGCCCGATCTCGGCAAGCGGCGTTTCCCGCGCGAGAATCACCCGCGAAAAGCCCTGCTCTTTCGCGTATTCCGCCCCCGAAGCGTTGCAGATCCCCGCCTGCGTGGAGAGATGCAGGCGGATGTCCGGGCGGAGGGAATGGATGTACCCGCCGAGAAAGACGTCCTGCAAAATGATCGCGTCGACGCCCGTTTCCCACACCTCTTCCAAAGCGCGCAGAAAATCGGGAAGTTCTGCGTCTTTGATAAGGGTATTCATCGCGACGTAGACTTTCACGCCCGAAAAATGCGCGGCGCCCACGATTTCTTCGAGCGAATCCCTTCCGAAGTTTTCCGCCGACGCCCGCGCGGAAAAGCTGCTGTATCCGAGATAGACGGCGTCTGCGCCCGCGCGGATGGCGGCTTTCGCGCACGCTGCGTCCCCCGCCGGGGCAAGTATTTCAGACATAGGTATTTTGTCAGACATACTTATATTCTCCGCCTCTGTTTTTGTCAGACATAGCAATTATTTCAGACATAATACTCCGATTTATCTTCCGATGCTGCGGGTGATCAGCTCTTCGGAGGCGTCGTAGCCCATGCTCTTCAAACGGAAGTTGCGCGCGGCGACTTCGATGATGATGGCGAGATTTCTGCCCGGGCTTACGGGGATGATGAGCTTGGGGATTTTTACGCCCAAGTATTCCGCGAAGGAGGCGGAATCCCCCATCCGGTCGTATTCCTTTCCCTGCTGCCAGTTTTCGAGCTGGATGACGAGTTCGATCTTCTTTTCGCCGAGAACGGAGCCGGAGCCGTACATGCTTTTGACGTTTATGATGCCGATGCCCCTCAGCTCCATGAAATAGCGTATGATTTCGGGGGATGTGCCGGAGAGTTCGCCGGCAATCTTGCGGATGATGACGCTGTCGTCGGCGATGAGGCGATGTCCGCGCTTGATGAGTTCCATGGCCGTTTCGCTCTTTCCCACCCCGCTTTTGCCCGTGAGCAGCATGCCGACGCCGAACACTTCCATGAGGACGCCGTGTTCGGACATGGAGGGCGCGAGCGCGCGGTTGAGATAGATATACAGATCGCTCATCAGGTCAGTCGTGATTTTATGGCTGCGGAACAGGGGACAGGACGCGGCGCGCACCGCCTCCATGAGCTCGGGCAGCGCGGGCAGGTCGCGGCTTAAAATGATACAGGGCACTTCGCCGTATTCGAAGAGATGGGAGAGTTTGTCCTTTCTCTCTTCGGAGGAAAAGGAACGCAGATATTCGTGTTCCGAAAGCCCCAATACCATAATGCGGCGGGAATCGAAATAGCTGAAAAAGCCCGCGAGCTGCAAGCCGGGGCGTTCCACGCTCATGCTGGAAAGGGTGAGCACCCCCCTTCCCGTATAGACGATTTCCAGATTCAGATCGGACGCGAATTTGTCGAGCATCACGCTTTCCGTTGCGTGTTCGTTCATAATTCCTCCCCTTGGTAGCCGTAGGCGGCGATGATCCGCCCGACGGCGTTTTCGTCGTTGGTATAAGGAAACACCCGGATTTTAGCCTTTAATGCGTCGTCGGCGTTTTTGACGGCGAGTCCCAGCCCCGCCGCTTCCAGCATAGGCAGATCGTTGAGGCTGTCGCCGACGGCGATCGTGCGTTCCACGGGCACGCCGTAATACTCCGCCATGAAGCGCACCGCCGTGCCCTTGGAATAGCGCTTGCTCGTGACCTCGACGAGCTGGGCGGCGCTGTACGTGACGTAAAACTTTTCGCCCAGCGCCCTTTCCGTCTCCCGGAAAACGGACATCTTTTCTTCCGCGGGGACGAGCGCGAGCACCTTGCGGACTCTGAGATTCTGCTTCAAGACGAGTCCGGACAAGGGTTCCGACTCCACGACTTCCCCCTTTACGCCGCAGGTTTTTTCGTATTCTTCAAGCGCCTCATCCCGGCGGTTTACATAAAAGCGTTCGAGTTCATAGAGGTGGATGTGCAGATTCATCGATTCGAACACCCGGCATATCCCGGCGGCGTCCTCCGCGGGGATGTATCCGTCCACGAGTATGTTTCCGCTTTCGATGTCGGTGACGACGGAACCCTGATAGGAGGAAACCAGCCCTTTTAAGCCGAGTTCCCGCGCGCGGGGAAGAATGGAAGTGTACATCCTGCCCGTACAGATGCCGAACGTGCCGCCCGCGGCGGTGTAATCGGAAATCGCCCGCCTGGTTTCGGGGGCGATCGTGCCGTCCGTCCGGAGCAGCGTGCCGTCGAAATCGGAGATGATCAGGGGATAGTTTATCTTTCGCGTCGTCATAAAATTACAGTTTTTCCTCGAAATAAAGTCGTATGCGCCCGGCGAGTTCTTCGCCGATGCCGGGAGTCGTAGCGAGTTCCTCTTTGCTCGCGTTCATGATCTTGTCGATCGTGCCGAATTTGTCCATCAGCGCGATCTGTTTCTTCTTGCCCACCCCTTCGATTTCCGCGAGAACGGAGGCGAGCGTGCGTTTGGAATGGATGCTCCGGAAATAGGTGATGGCGAAGCGATGCGCTTCGTCGCGGATGCGCTGCAGCATTTTCAGGGCATAGTCCCGCTTGTCGATGAGGACGCTTTCGGGCGAATGCAGCGTAAACACCTCTTCTTCCTTTTTGGCGAGGGAAATGAGGTCGATGCCTTCGACGTGCATTTCGTCGAAGATCTCCCGGACGGAAGAGAGCTGCCCTTTGCCGCCGTCGATGATGATGAGGTCGGGCTTGGGGAAGCGCTCTTCTTCCTCCGTGCCCAATTTGGCGAGCCTGCGCCGCAGAACTTCTTGCAGGGACGCGAAGTCGTCCGCGCCCTCCACCGTCTTGATGCGGAAGCGCCGATAGCTCGTCCTGTCCGCCTCTCCGTCCGAAAAGACGACCATCGAGCCCACCTTGTCCACACCGCTGATGTTGGAAATATCGTAGCATTCCATGCGCTTGGGATAGCGGGAAAGCCCCAAGATGCGTTTCAGGCGCTCGCAGGCGTTTTTGGTCATGTCGTCCTTGTGGCGGATTTTGTCGATGGATTTCAGAAGGTAGTCTTCGGCGTTCTTTTCCGCCATTTCCAGCAGTTTTTTCTTGACGCCCGCCTTTGCGGACACGACTTCCACCTTTTTGTCGAAATGCTCCGCGAAGAAATTTTCGACGAGTTCCTTTTCGCAGTATTCGGCGGCGATGATCTCTTCGGGGATCTCGTGCGCGGAATAGTATTGGACGATGAACGCCGTAAGCGCGTCCGCGTCCGAAAGGGAGGCGTCTTCGAGCGCGAAATTGCTGCCCCCCTGCATGATGCCGCCGCGGGTGATGAGGACGTTGACTGCCGAATAGAGATGATTGGTTTTCAGCGCGATGATGTCCGCGTTTATGTTGCGGTTCAAGGCGGTGATCCGCTTCAATTTGAGCTTGGAGAGCATGGACAGCTTTTCGCGGTAGTCCATAGCGAGTTCAAACTCTTCGTTTGCGGCAAAGGCGAGCATCTTTTCGCGCAGAATGCCCTCCGCCTCTTCGTAATTGCCGCTCAGAAAGGAGATCGCCTTTTTCACGTTTTCGGCGTATTCCTCTTTGGTGACGAAATGGGCGCACGGGGCGGGACAGCGCCCGAGATGATAGGCGAGACAGGGCTTTTTGGGCTTTTCGCCGATCGGCGTTTCGCACAGGCGGACGTTGTAGACGGACGCAGCGATTTCGAGAATATCCTTGCAGCGTATGCCGCCCATGAACGGCCCGAAATATTTTCCGTCCCGCTTTTTGATGCGGCGGGTGACGGAAAATCGGGGAAATTCCTCTTTTGTATGCGCCTTGATGTACGGATAGGTCTTGTCGTCTTTTAACAGGATGTTGTACTTGGGCTTATACTTTTTGATGAGGTTGTTTTCGAGGGCGAGCGCGTCGATCTCCGTGGCGGTGATGATGTAGTAAAAGTCCGCGATGTGTTCGACCATCGACGCGACTTTTTCCGGCTTTTCCGTGCCGTGGAAATACTGCCGCACGCGGTTTTTCAGGACGCGCGCTTTGCCGACATAGATGACCACGCCGTCCTTGTCCAGCATGATGTACACGCCGGGATTGTCGGGCAGAAGTCTGAGTTTTTCCCGCAATTCGCTCATAACCCTCCGGGCGGACGGAAAAAGCCGGAGCTTTTGCTTCCGCCTCTATTATTATATACCAAACGCCGCCAATTTGCAAGGATTCGGCGGGAATTATTCGCAATTAACAGCCCAAAAACTCGATTCCTTTGAGCAAAACGTCGTTTATCGAATCGTTGGTCAGGCTGTAAAAGATGACTTTGCCCTGGCGGCAGCATTTGACGATTCCGGCGCTTTTCAGAAAGCGGAGCTGATGGGAGACGGTGGTCTGGTTGAGATCGAGAATGCGGGAGATGTCGGTGACGCACAGTTCGCTGATGGCGAGCGCGGACAGGATCTTTACCCGCGTATAATCGGCAAAGACGGAAAAAAAGCACACGACCCCTTCGAGAATATCCCCCTGCGGGACGTAATCTTCGATGAGGCCCTGTGTGCGTTTGTCGAGAAGAAGCATTTGCGACATATGTATTTCCTCCTATATGTTTCGTCGGAAATATGATAACACACGCAGATGGTTCCTTCCTGTCTGTTTTTGTCGCGTCCCCGTTTATTTTGTCACAAGCGCCGTTACGGGCGCTTCTCCGCCCGGATGAGCGTAGCGCCGTTTACGCATTCGACGGGACGGACGCAGAATCCCGCGCTTTCCAGAAGTTCGCTTTCGTGCGCGAGCGTCAGCGGTATGTCCAGATGCACGAATCTGTCTTTGCTCGGAAAGCGCCGCCTCTTTTCTTCGTATGCCCCGCGCAGGAGTGCCTCCTCTTCGTCACAGCAGGCGATGTAATCGCCGAGCGAAAAGACGCCGCCCCTTTTCAGACACCGGTATAATTTCTTATAGAGCGTCCGTTTTTCTTCCGGAAAGAAATGATGCAGACTTTCGAAGGAGATGACGGCGTCGAAGGATTCCGCCGGGAATTCTGCCGAGAGATAGTCGGCGCAAAGGAGACGGAGATCTTTGTCGGGATGTTTTTCTTTCAGCTTTTGCAGCATATCGGCGCTGAGATCGACGCCCGTGACTTCCGCGTCCGGAAGACGCAAGAAGATTTCGTCGAGTTCCAGCCCCGTCCCGCAGCCGAGATCGAGAATACGCCTTGCCCCGTCCGGGATCAGCCGGGCAAATTTCCGATATCCCTCCGACCAGGCGGACATGTGATCTTCGTAGATATTCAATCGCGCGGAGAAAAAGGCGGACATCTCCTCGGGCGGCGTCTCCGCCGTTTCCGCGAGCCATTTTTTCAAGTCGGACATATATTTTCCGATGTCTTTTCGGATTGCAAATTGCATTTTTCTCTCCAAAAGCGGACGGCAAATCTGCCGCCCGCCCCTCTCTTTTTTACAGGATTTCCGTGACTTCGTAGCCCGCGTCCGCGACGGCGGCTTTCATCGCTTCGTCCGAAACGTCGCCGCCGAGCGTGACGACGGCTTTTTTGCCCTTGAGATCGACATCTGCTTTTTCGACGCCCGCGATCCCTTCCAGCGCTTTGGTGACGTGCATGACGCAGTGATTGCACATCATGCCTTCGATTTTGAGTGTCTTGGTCATTTTCTTGTCCTCCGAAAATTTATTCGATTTGTCGCCATCCGGCGTATCCGAGCCGCCCGCCGTCGCCGACGGGGCGGACGCCGTCTTTTTCTTTTTCCCGAACCGCATCAGCCGCAGGGCGTTGAACACGACGAACAGCGAACTTAAACTCATGCACGCAGCGGCGATCATGGGATTGAGGGAAATGTTCGCAAAGGAAAACACGCCTGCCGCCACGGGGATGGCGATGCAGTTATAGATGAACGCCCAAAACAGATTTTCCTTGATGTTCCGGACGGCGGCTTTGCTCAGATCGACCATGGTGGGGACGGAATTGAGATCGCCGCTCACGAGCACGACGTCCGCGCTGTCGATGGCGATGTCCGTACCCGTGCCCATGGCGACGCCGACGTCCGCCGTCTTCAGGGCGGGGCTGTCGTTGATGCCGTCGCCGACCATGGCGACGTAGCCGCCCACTTCGCGCACCCGTTCCACGGCTTTTGCCTTGTCTTCGGGAAGCGCTTCGGCGAAATATTCGTCGATGCCGACTTTTGCGGCGATCGCCTTGGCGACGTTTTCGTTGTCGCCCGTCAGCATCGCCACGCGGATCTTTCTGTCTTTCAGCGCCTGCACCGCTTCCGCGCTCGTCTCTTTCAGCGTATCCGCCACCGCGAAGATGGCGAGAATGCGCCGCTCGTCGGCGAGAAACACCGCCGTCTTTCCGTCCGCGGAATATGCCTTTTCCCTCTCGAAGGCGTATTTGGAAACGGTGTTGCCGAGCAGTTTGCGGTTGCCCAGCCGATAGGTGACGCCGTTATAGCTTGCCATCGCCCCCTGTCCCGTTTCGTAGCGGTAATTTTCGGTGACGATGCCCTTTTTCCCGCCGTTTGCCTCCGCGTACGCCTTCACGCATTCCGCGATGGGATGACCGGAATGCGCTTCCACGGACGCCGCGATGCCGAGGACGAACTCCTTTTCTTCCGCGAGCAGTTCGAAATCGGTCACCTGCGGGGTGCCGACGGTGAGCGTGGCGGTCTTGTCGAGCAGGACGCAGTTTATATTGCGCGCCTTTTGCAGCGCTTCGGCGTCCTTATAGAGAATGCCGAGCGCCATTCCCCGACCCGTCGCCGCCATGACCGCCACGGGCGTCGCCAGCCCCAGCGCGCAGGGACAGGAGATGACGAGTACGCTGATGGCGTAATTTGCCGCCGTGCCGACCTCTCCGCGCACGAGCATCCATACGACGAAGGTGACGAGGGCGATGAGGGTGACCGCGGGGACGAACACGCCCGCGATTTTGTCCGCGATCTTCTGAATGGGCGCCTTGCTCGCCCCCGCGTCCTTGACCATGCGCACGATCTGGGAGAGCGTGGTTTCCGCGCCCACCTTTTCGGCGGTCACTTTCAGAAATCCGCTTTTGACGATATCCGCGCCCGTGACGGAATCCCCCGCCGTCACTTCCACGGGCATGCTTTCGCCCGTGATGGCGGCGCGGTCGATGAAGGCATGGCCTTCCGCCACCTTGCCGTCCACGGGGATATAGTCCCCCTGTCTGACGATGAGGGTGTCCCCCTTGGCGATGTCGGCGAACGCGATGACCGAACGCGTGTCTCCCCGCTCCACCGTGACCGTGTCCGGCATGAGGCGGATGAGCTTTTCCACCTCTTCGCCCGTCCGTCGGCGGGATTTCTCTTCCAGCCATTTGCCGAGCGTGACCAGAGTGAGGATCATTGCCGCCGATTCGTAAAACATATGGGTGTGTCCGGGATCGGCTTTGCCGACATAGACGAGAACGGTCAGGACCAGACTGTATGCAAAGGAAGCAAAGGAGCCGAGCGCCACCAGCGTATCCATATTGGGCACCCGCTTGATAAGCGCCTTCGTCCCGCTCGTGAAGAAGCGGAAGTTGATGGCGATGATGACCGCAGTCAGGACGAGCTGGATCGTGTAATTGATCCACGGCGCGGGCTGCGGCAGTCCCGCCATGCTCCCCATCGAAAAGTACATGAGGGGAACGAGAAAGACGAGAGAGAGCCAGAAACGCCTCTTCATCCTGTCCGTCTGCGGCTTTTGCTTTTTCACCGCCGCTTCGTCGTAAAGGGCGGCGCCGTAGCCGAGATCGTTGACCGCCGCGATGATCTGTTCGCGGGTAACGACGTTTTCATCGTATTCCACGTTCATCGATTCGCCCATCAGGGAAACGCTTGCCTCTTTGACGCCGTCCATCTTGTTCAGCGTCCTCTCTATCCCCGACGAACAGGCGGAACAGGTCATCCCGGTGACCGAAAATTTCTCTTTCATATTCCATGCTCCTCTGCCGGAAGGGAACTTCCGGCAAACCGTTGTTTCGGAAAAAATATATTCCTACTTAAAGCGTATGTATTATAGCATATTTTCCGCAAAAAAGTCAAGTTTTTGCGGGTCGTATTCAGACGGTCGTGTAATTTTATCGATTACACGACCTTTCATAGCGATTGCCGACGCTTTCTGCTTGAAAATCGTTCTTATCCCCTCCGTTTCGCTCCGCTCAACACCTCCCCTTACCATAAGGGGAGGCATAAATACCGGTTTCGTTGCTTTTCTTTTGCACACAAAACAAAAGCAACGAGGATTCTGTGAAAAATTTACAGGACAGACACCGGCGACACGCCACAAAGTGGCTGACTGCCGGTTTCTTTCCTCTCTCGCGACTTCGTCGCTCATTTCACCTTGTTTCCATTTTCCACAAGGGCAAAAATCCCATAACAAGTGAAGGGATTTTTGCGGATTTATTCCTTATCCCCTCCGTTTCGCTCCGCTCAACACCTCCCCTTACCATAAGGGGAGGCAAGGTTGGTGGGTGCAACACCTCCCCTAACCATGGCATGAGAGACGGGAGGCGTTGCTACCCCACACATGGCTCCCTTGTGCAAAGGGAGCCGGCATGCGGAGCATGACGGAGGGATTGTTCTGCCGATTTTTCGATTTGATTTTTCCGAAGGCGCATAACGCAAAAAAGCGGGCGCCGACCGGCAGCCCGCCTGAAAATCCGATTCAGACGATCAGTTTTTCTTCTCTTCCTTTTCCGAAACGACTTCTTTCCCGTCGTAGTATCCGCAGTTTTTGCAGACCCTGTGGGCTTCGGTCAGTTCGTGGCAGTGCGGGCACTCCACCAGCGTGGGCGCGGTTGCCTTATAGTTTGCGAATCTCTTGTTCGTTCTGCTTTTGGATTGTTTGCGCTTAGGTACAGCCATAGTTACACCTCTCGTTAAATATTCTTTCTCTTCCGGAATTCAGCTATGATAGGGAATCCCTTCGCAGTTCTCTTTGCAGAGGAGAACGCGCGGCATGCTTGCCAGAATCGCGTCGTTCACGGCGTCGGTCAGATCGATTTTACCGCCCGAATAGGGATACTCCTCTCCTTCGGGGCGGAGGCTGAAACAGGCGTCCAGCTCCCCTTCCACCGCTTGGGAGGTCTCTTTCAGACATCTCGAACACTCCCCTTCAAGGACGTAGGTCACCTTTCCGGTGACGTCCGCCGAATCGTCCTCGTAAAGGACGTATTTTGCCTCTATCCGGACGGGCGAAGCGAAGCGCACGAAGGGAATGTCGATGAGTTCCGCCGGGGCGTCGTAATCGAAAGAAAGTTCTCCCGAATACCTGCCCGCGGCATTGAGTTTTCGCACATCGAGAATCATCATAAAACCGACTACAAAAGTATAGTATATTTCCGTCCGCTTGTCAACTTTTTTTGACGGAATTTACGGAAAAATTACAATAATTCCATCGTTTCCCGCGCGATGACGAGTTCTTCGTTGGTGGGAATGATGAGGACTTTGACTTTGGAATTTTTACCCGTGATGTCGCGGATGGCGCCGTTGTTCTTTTCGTTGTTCTTCTCTTCGTCGATTTCCAGACCGAGATACTGCATATTTTCGCAGATCCCCTTTCTGACCCCCGGCGTGTTTTCGCCGACGCCCGCCGTAAACACGATGCAGTCCACGCCGTTCATCGCCGCGGCGTACGCGCCGACGTATTTCTTGCAGGCGTAATTGAACATATCGAGCGCGAGCCGTGCGCGGTCGTTGCCCGCAGCCGCTGCCGCCGTCAGGTCGCGGAAATCGCTGGAAACTCCGGAGACGCCGAGCATGCCGCACTTTTTATTGAGGTAAGTGAGCATCTCGGAGACGTCCATCCCCTCTTTGCGGGCGATGTATTCCGCCGCGGCGTAGTCGATGTCGCCGCTGCGCGTGCCCATGGGAACGCCCGCGAGCGGGGTGAATCCCATCGACGTATCCACGCACTTGCCGCCGTTCACCGCTGTGATGGAAGAGCCGTTGCCGAGATGGCAGGTGATGATTTTCAGTTCTTCCGGCTTCTTGCCGAGATATTTCGCCGCTTCCTGGGAGACAAATTTATGACTGGTGCCGTGCGCGCCGTAACGGCGGATCTTGTACTTTTCGTAATGCGCGTAATCGACCGCGTACATATAGGCGTAGTCGGGCATCGTGAAATGGAAGCCGGTGTCGAACACGAGCACCATGGGCGTGCCGGGCATCGCCGCCTGACACGCCTTCACGCCGACGATCGCGGCGGGGTTGTGCAGGGGGGCGAGATCCTTGATCTCCTCCATGAGGACCATCGCTTTGTCTGTGACGAGCGTGGGCTTTTTGAAGGCTTCGCCCGAAGCGACCACGCGGTGCCCCACCGCGTCGATCTCCTTCATCGACGAGATGACGCCCGCCTCTTTGTCCGTAAGTTCTTTGAGGACGAGCTGCACGGCGACGTTGTGGTCGGGCATGGGCTTTTCGATGACGACTTCTTTTCCCTTCGCCTTATGGGTGAGTTTGGAGCCTTCGATGCCGATGCGTTCGCAGTTGCCCTTGGCGACGACGGACTCGGTGTCCATGTCGATGAGCTGGTATTTGAGGGAGGAGCTCCCCGAATTGATGACGAGAATTTTCATCCGATTTTTCCCTCCCGACAATTACAGCTGCGTCTGCAGCGCCGTGATGGCGACGGCGGCGACGATGTCCTCCGACTTGCAGCCCCGCGACAGGTCGTTGAGGGGTTTGGCAAAGCCCTGGCAGATGGGACCGACCGCCATGAATCCGCCCAGGCGCTCGGCGATCTTATAGCCGATGTTGCCCGCCTGTAAATCGGGGAAGATAAACACGTTGGCGTGCCCCGCGACGGGCGAGCCGGGCGCTTTGAATTCGCCGACGGAAGGGACGATCGCCGCGTCGAATTGCAGTTCGCCGTCCAATTTGAGATCGGGCGCCTTTTCCTTGGCGATTTTCACCGCTTCGGCGACGAGGGTGACGTTGTCGTGCTTGGCGCTTCCCTTGGTCGAGAAGGAGAGCATCGCCACCTTGGGGTCGATCCCCGCGATGTCGCGCGCCGATTTCGCCGTGGCGATCGCGCAGTCGGCAAGTCCTTCGCTCGTATAGGTGGGATTTAAGCCGCAGTCCGCGAACACGACCAGCCCGTCGGGGCAGTACTGGTTGCCCTGCGGGGGGCAGATCATGAGGTTGAAGCTGGAGACGGAAGAGACCCCTTTCGCCGTCTTGATGATCTGCAGACCGGGGCGCAGGGTGTTTGCCGTGGAGTGGCAGGCGCCGGACACGAGTCCGTCCACATCCCCCATTTTCAGCATCATGGCGCCGAAATAGGTGGAATCCTTCAGAAGTTTTTCCGCCTGATCGGGCGTCATCCCCTTGGAGGCGCGCAGTTCGCACAGTTTGGCGTTGTATTCGGGCAGGCGGGGGGAAGTGAGCGGATCGACGATCGTCACCCCCGTGAGATCGACGTCGGGATTGGCGGCTTTGATCTCCGCTTCGTTTCCGAGCAGGACGATCTCCGCGATCCCCTCTTTCGTCGCGTCGGCGGCGGCTTTCACCACCCGCTTGTCCTCGCCTTCGCAGAGGACGATTTTCTTGTGCAGGGCTTTCGCCTTGGCTTTGATCTCGTCGAGTATGTTTTTCATAAATATCTCCTAAACGCTTTATTTTCCCTTGTTTTTCGTGTATAATGGAAGTCGGGCGGAGACGGGTTTCCCCTTCTGTCGTCCCCTTCTTTACATACGGTACTATTATACCATAGTTTTCCGAGGTTGTAAAGAAAAAGGAAAGCGTTGCGATGAAAATTTGCGGGATTATTTGCGAATACAACCCCTTCCACTTCGGACATCTCTATCAGTTGGAGGAAGCAAAGCGGCTTTCGGGCTGCGACGCGGTCGTGTGCGTCATGAGCGGGAGTTTCGTGCAGCGGGGAGAAGCGGCGGTTTGCGGCAGGTACGAACGGGCGAGACACGCCGTACTGTCGGGCGCCGACGCCGTTCTCGAACTCCCCGCCGTCTTTTCCACCTCCTCCGCCGAACTGTTTGCAAGGGGCGCCGTGAAACTGCTCGCTTCCCTCCCCGACTTTTCCTGTCTGTGCTTCGGGGCGGAAAGCGGCACGCCCGAACAGTTTGCCGAAGCGGCGCGCGCGTTGGACGAAGAGCCGGAATGCGTCTCCGAAGAGATCGGCAGGCGGCTGCGGGAGGGCGAGAGCTTTGTCCGCGCCCGCGCTTCGGCGTGGAAGGGAAAGATCCCCGACGTGATAAACGCCCCGAACAATATCCTGGGCGTGGAATACGCGCGCGCCCTCTCTTCGCTTCGCCCCGACGTCTCCCTCCTGCCCGTCGAAAGGACGGGGAGCGGCTATTCGGAAGAGACCTTGCGCGGCAGGTATTCGTCGGCGACCGCCATACGCGCGGCGCTCGGACGGGGGGAACGGGAGGCGGTAAAAAAAGCCCTGCCCGACTGCGTGCAAAAGAGCCTGGAAAAGTTTCGCCCCTGCGGGGAAGAGCGGTTGGAGGCGATGGAAAAATACGCCCTGCTGCGCGCGTCCGAAGAGGAACTGCGCGCCGTCGCCGACTGTACGGAGGGACTGGAAAACGCCCTTAAAAAAGGGGCGGAGGCAAACGCCGATCTCCCCTCTTCCCTTTCGTCCCGGCGCTATACCTCTTCGCGCATACGGCGCATCCTCGTGCAAAACCTGCTGGGGATTTCGGAAAAATTCGTCTGCGAATGCCTCTCTTCCCCTCTCTTTCTGCGCCTTTTGGCGGTGAGAGAGGACGGGAAAGACCTCCTGAAAGCGCTCGGAAACGCCGCATATCCCCTGATCGTGCGCACGGCGGACGGGCGCAGACTTTCGGGGACGGCGAAAGAATGTCATGAAAAGGACGAATTTGCGGCGCGGCTGCTTTCCGTCGTCCGCGGCTTGCCGCCCGAAAAAAAGCGCGTCCGCACGGAAAATTGACTGCCCTTTTTTCAAGGCACCCTTGTGCCCTCCTTCAAGGCTCCCTTGTGCAAAGAGCGGCAGCAGGAACAGCCACCAACCATGGCTTCCTTGTGCAAAGGGAGCTGTCATGCGGAGCATGACTGAGGGATTGTCTTGTCTATTTGCCGATTTGTTCTATCAAAACATCGGAGGCTTATCCCCTCCGTCACTTCGTGACACCTCCCCTTATGGTAAGGGGAGGCATGAGGGTGGGGCTTCACGTCACTCCTCTATCAAAAGAGAGGCATGTGAGTGGGCTGGCGTGTGGAGCTCGGTTCTATATAAAAAATTTACCGCCGAAAAAAGCGGCGGTATTTTTCGTTATATAAATTATTGTACGTAAATTCGGACTGTTTCCATCGCCGCAAAAAAATACTTTTCTATATTATAGCGAATATCGTCCACAACAAGATAATACATCCCACGTTCTTTTATGGCATTTGCCTTATATCCCGGACTTCCCTCACTTGGCTCCTTACTATAGTGCAACGTTACTTCAATCTTTGGAGTGATGATTTCATCATTGTCAATTACTCTGACGACATAATTTAACGTCTTTTCTGTTCCATCATAAGTCAAATAACAATCCTTATAAGTGAGCGGAGATTCTGCAAGATATTCCCCTGTTTCCGGGTTGATAAAATCCAGATAACAGGATATAATCTCTTCCGATTCGCTTTCCCCTCCGCCGCATCCGGCCAACAATCCGCCCGACAGCAGAAAAATCGCCGCAAACAACAGACCGGACGTTTTTTTACAGATATTTTTATTCAAAATTTCACCCCCGTCGGGCACGTTTTTTTCGATAAACGCCGTCCGTTTTCTTCAAGACAATTATAGCGCGGAGAATTGAAAAAGTCAAACGAAGAACATATAAAATAAAAAAACGCCCGTCCGTGAAATTTCACAGACGGACGAGAAGAGCACGGCGGGCGCTGCCGGGCGGCATGTTTTACGCGCGTCCGGCGGCGCGTTCCTTGCGGGAACGCTTTTCTTTACACAGGCGGATGCCCGTGACGTATTCGAGATTGACGAGTTCGCGGGGCGTCCCTTCGTTGTCCCGCAGGGCGATCCAGTTTTCTTCGACGCTTTCGACAATGCCGACATGCACCGTCTCCAACGTATGGATTTCGCATTTTTTGCCGATAAATTCCCTGATCATGCCAACCATGTTTCCGTCTCCCGGCGCTTTGTTTCTGTTTCGCAGCCTTTTTGCCACAGCCGCCTTTTTCACGTCGTGTGCCGAAAGGAGGACGAGAAATGGCATCAGGCAGCAGAGAAAAAGGATTGCCAATTTCATGACGAAATTCTCCGCGCTTATACATGAACGTGTTTTTGTAATTTCATTATACAATTTTTTTACACCCGTGTCAAGGAAACGGGCGTTCAAAAGCAAATTTTATATATTTTCCGCACGACTGAGGGGGACGATTGTTTGAGTTTGGGTCTTACTCTATCGAACGCCAACTTTCTTATCCTTTTCGGCAAAGGCGATTCGGACAGCAGTCAAAAGCAAAGCCCCCCAAAACCTTGGGGGGCTTGCAATGGAGCTACTGGCCGGACTTGTAAGGAGCAGATTTGTCTGCGACGGAATAGCGATCGTTCGCCGCCAGCGCGATCGCGTCACGTTATTTCGGCCGTCCGGGCAGCAGCCGAAAGCAAAGCCCCTCGGGGGTTCCGAGGGGCTTGCAATGGAGCTACTGGCCGGACTTGAACCGGCGACCTGCTGATTACGAATCAGCTGCTCTACCGACTGAGCCACAGTAGCGAATGAAAAGCATATCTCAACGACAGCTTATTCATTATACAGAATCGCGAGAAAAAAAGCAAGCGTTTTGACAGTACTTTTTCAAATATTTTTATTATTTTCCGGAACGATGAGCGGGAATTTGCGCGGCAGCACCTCTATTTCGACGGAGCCGGAGCATCCGCGCTCGCCGTCGTAGTTCCAGACGACGTCGTCCGGCACTTCGATACGGAATTTCTTGCCGCCGAAATGCTCCACTCCCTTTTCGGGAAACCTATAGCCAAACACGAACAGGCGGACGAGCGAAAAAAGGGCGCGCAGTCTGCCGGGGATACTCGGATGCGCCGTCTGCCACACGACGGCGCCTTCGGCTTTTCCGTCCTGCATGGAGCCGCCCCGGTTCATCTTCCAGCCCGCCACGCATTTCCCGTTCATCACCAGCGTGAAAACGCAGTCCGTCTGCAGGCAGTTCTCCCCTTCCGAAATGCGGACGGGATAGATGCGCAAGGGGAAATTTTTGCGCACCCCTTCCAGACCGTAGGCGAGCAGCCCCAGCGCCTTCTTCGCCTCCTGCGGCGTCGTATAGGAGGCGCTCGTAAAGGCGCCCGCGGAGACGGAATACATCGCGTAGTCCCGCCCGTTTATGCAAAGGCAGTCCAGAAGTTCCCGCCTGCCCCTTAAAATGACGTTGAGGGCGCCGCGGAGGCTCTTGCGGGGAATGCCCAGACTGTGCGCGACGTCGTTGGCGGTGCCGCCCGGGATATAGCCGAAATCGGGCAGGGAATCCATATCCCCCGCCCCTTGCAAAACTTCGTTGAACGTCCCGTCCCCGCCCGAAAAGACGATGCAGTCGTATTCCGAAGCGATCTCCCGCACCTTGGACGAGAGGTCGCCGCGGGCTTTCGTGGCGTATACGTCCACCCGCTCGTATTTTTCTTTAAGACGGCGGACGATATAGGGCAGCTTTTTGGCGATTCTGCCCCTGCCGCTGTTCGGATTGTAAATAAAAATGCACTTCATAAGCAAATTCCGGAACCGAAATTCCGCCAAAGAAAAATTCAGAGAGAAAATTTGTCCGCGAGACGAAGATAGTCGTCCGAGAGCCGGACCTGCATATACCGCAGATCTTTCGCAAAGACGATCCCCTCCGACATTCTGCCGATCTCTTCGCCCGCCGACGCGGCGCAGGCGGACAGATCGGAAAAGATCCCGTCCGGGTTTTCCTTTGCCAGGCGGGACAGGACGCCGCCGACATCCCCGAGAATGTCCTTCAAGGTCTCCTGCGGCATGCCTTCGTCCGCCGCGGCGGACAATTCATATAAAATCCGGATGCAGGAACCGAGCGTCGAAAAACAGCCTTTCAGGCGTTCGGCGTTTTTCTTTTCCGAAAATCCCGTCAGATACAGCTTACCACCCTCTTCCGCCCGGACAGCCGCTCTGACGTCAGACTCCGAAAGCCGATCCCGAACCGACTGCGCGTCGGAGAGGGAAAAATAGCAGGACAGGACGGCGTATTCCCTTCCCTCCCGTTCCATCACATACCCCGCCCCGCCGCCGAGAGCGCCCGCTTCGGCAGCCGCGTCCGCGCCCATCTCTTCGGAGACGAGAAAATAAAAGGTGCGGGAACAGTCCACGACGCAGGCGGTTTTGACCGCTCCCGCACAGAGCAGGCCGCCGGCGACGAACAGGACGGACAATATGCCGGCAAACAGGCTGAATTTTCGGAAAGAGGTTTTCATACCTCTATTTTATGAGCGTCTTTTTGCGGAAATTCCCCTCCGCAAGCAGCGGAAGGTCATTGCAAAGCCGTTTTTCCTGCAAGATGAACAGCAGGACGGTGAGCAATTCGAAGGGAACGGGGCAAAACTCCCCCGGATTGACCTGGCTCATGCCCAGAATGCCGAGATAGGAAAGCCCGAGGCAGATCCCCCACGGATCGGGACGGCGGAAGATGAGGCGAAGGCGCCCGAAGATCTGAAAGCCGTACCCGGCGATGCCGACCAGCCCCATGCTCCCGACGATCTGCGGGATCATCATGTGATACCATGGCATCGAGCCCTTTTTCTTGAATTCCCCGTAATAGATGCTGTCGTCCAGAATTCCCGTCCCGAAGAGCGGGTTCTTTTTGAAATTGGCGATGGATTCGAGCATCATCTTATAGCGGGCGTCGTTGGTGATGACGTCGTCGGCGAGAATCCGGTCGCGGATGATGTCGAGAATGATTTCCCCGAAGCAGAGCGCGATGACGAGAATGGCGCATGCGCAGATAAGGGCGCGCAGGGCGCGGTTTTTTCCGTAATAGATCCAGCAGGCGCAGCAGACGAGAAATTCCAGGCTGCCGAACAGAAGTCCCCCGCGCGACGTGGACACCGCCACCGCCGCGTAGATCGCGGGCGTAAACAGCGCGAAACAGGGATGTTTTCTGCCGAGATAGAGCGGGAAGGGCATGGCGAACATCAACAGCGTACTGACGTTGTTGCGCGAAAAACCGAGCGCGTAATGGGAGGTGGAAATGCCGAGATAGCGCTTATAATACCCCGCCGCGATCATATACACGCACAGCAGACCCAAAAGCAGCATGACGGCGGAAAACCGCTCGGCAAAATCGTAGTTCCGCCGCGCGAAAAAGCGGGAACGCATCAGAAGATAGGCGGCGAGCATCCCGAAGCTCAGGCCGAGATAATAATACGACCCGACCGCGTATTCGCGCAAAGTAAAGCCGCCGATGCCGCCGAGCAGGATCGCGTAGCCCGCCGCCATGATCCCGAAGGCGCTTTCCCCCACCTGAAAGGGCTTGCGGTAGACGGCGAAATGAAAGACGAGACAGAGCACCGCGATCGGCGCGTAGCGGATATAGGGAAAGAACAGGTCGAAGGAATCGTAACAATTCGTCGTGAACGCCGAAATGAGAAGAAAGGGAAGCGTGGTGGCGAGAATGTCGTCGCAGACGACGAGCAGGAGACAGATGAGGGCGACGAAACACACCGCCCCCGCGACTTCCTCTCCCGTCCATACGAAAAGACAGGCGGCGAGCGTCTCGAAAACGTAAAAGAGATAGCTGTTAAAAAATGCCCGCGCTCCGGCGAGCAGCGCCTTTCCGTCCGGGAGCCCCGGAAGCGAACGCGCCGCCGAAAAAACTTTTTTCATACTCTCCGATGATGCGTTTTCCCGCCCGCGGGCGGGAAAATCCTCCGATATGATCCGATATGAGAAATACCTGCTCGTCTATTATAGCAGGTATTTCCGAATTAATCAAGATAAAGAACGGTCTTTTTCAAAGCAATCGATTTTTTTACGTCGAGGACCCGCTGATTGGAAGAACCGCGGAATTTCAGCGTGATTTTTTTCAGTTCCTCCACGAACGGCCCGTCCACGAGCACGTCGAACAGGGACAAAAGTTCTTTCGTGTGCGGCCCGTTGGCGCGCGGCTCGTTCAGAAGTCCCGTTTCGGGATTGAAAGTGTACCCCGTATAACACCAGATGTCCTTTTCGGGGTATCTCCTTCTCACCTCTTTTACGAAGGGAAGGAGCGCCGCCTGGTTGACCGGTTCCATCGGCTCCCCGCCGAGCAGGGTCAGCCCCGCGATAAACGACTGCCCCAGCCCTTGCAGGATTTTTTCCGCGATCTCCCCGTCGAAGGGCTTTCCGTAGGAAAAGTCCCAGGCGATTTCGTTAAAGCAATTTTTGCAGTGGTGGGTGCAGCCGGAGACGAAGAGGGAGATGCGCACCCCCTCTCCGTCGGCGATGTCCGTCCACTTGATTTCCGCGTAATTCATCAAAGGTGCAGGACTCTGTCCTTGATCTCCTGCGTGCGCCCCTGGTTCCAGAACTGCGTGCCGATATAGCCGCAGGTACGGCGGGCGACGTTCATCTTGCTCTGATCGCGGTTATGGCAGTTGGGGCATTCCCAGACGAGCTTGCCCGATTCGTCCGTGACGATCTGGATCTCCCCGTCGTAGCCGCACACCTGGCAAAAGTCGCTCTTGGTGTTGAGTTCGGCATACATGATGTTGTCGTAGATGAACTTCATCACGGACAGCACGGCGGGAATGTTGTTCTGCATGTTGGGCACTTCGACGTAGCTGATGGCGCCGCCGGGCGAAAGCTGCTGGAATTCGCTCTCGAATTTGAGCTTGGTGAAGGCGTCGATCTTTTCGCTGACGTGGACGTGATAGCTGTTGGTGATATAGTTCTTGTCCGTCACGCCCGGGATGATGCCGAAGCGCTGTTGCAGGCACTTGGCGAATTTATACGTCGTGCTTTCCAGCGGCGTCCCGTACAGCGAGAAGTCGATGTTTTCCTTTTTCTTCCATTCCTTGCACTTGTCGTTCATGTGCTGCATGACCGCGAGCGCGAACGGCTTGGCTTCGTCGTCCGTATGCGATTTGCCCGTCATGTACTTTACGCATTCGTACAGGCCCGCATACCCCAGGGAGATGGTGGAATATCCGCCGTACAGCAGCTTGTCGATCTTCTCGCCCTTTTTAAGCCGCGCCAGGGCGCCGTACTGCCAGAGGATGGGCGCCGCGTCGGACAGCGTACCTTTGAGGCGGTTGTGCCGGCACATCAGCGCGCGATAGCAGAGGTTGAGCCGCTCGTCGAAGATGTCCCAGAACTTCGCTTCGTTGCCCCCCGACGAGAGCGCCACGTCCACGAGATTGATCGTGACGACCCCCTGGTTGAATCTGCCGTAATACTTGGGCTTGCCGTTTTCGTCGACGTAGGGCGTGAGGAAGCTGCGGCAGCCCATGCAGGTGTAGCAATGCCCTTCGCCGTTCTTGTCGATCTTGTATTCCAGCATCTTCTTTTCGGAGATGTAGTCGGGCACCATCCTCTTGGCGGTGCATTCCGCCGCCAGCACGGTGAGGTACCAATAGGGCTGATCTTCCGATACGTTGTCCGGTTCGAGCACGTAGATGAGTTTGGGGAAAGCCGGCGTGATCCACACGCCCGCTTCGTTCTTGACCCCCTGCATCCGCTGGCGGAGGGTCTCTTCGATGATGAGGGCGAGGTCGGCTTTCTCCTGTTCGTTGCGCGCTTCGTTGAGGTACATGAACACCGTGACGAAAGGCGCCTGACCGTTGGTCGTGAGCAGGGTGACGACCTGGTACTGAATGGTCTGAATCCCCCTCTTGATCTCGTCCAGAAGCCGCTTTTCGGCGATTTTGGCGATGTGCTCTTCGTCGAACACCCCCACTTCGGCGAGCTCCTCCGCCACTTCCCTGCGGATCTTCTTGCGGCTCACGTCCACGAAGGGCGCGAGATGGGTGAGGGAAATGCTCTGGCCGCCGTATTGGTTGGAGGCGACCTGCGCGATGATCTGCGTGGCGATGTTGCACGCCGTGGAAAAGCTGTGCGGGCGTTCGATGAGGGTGCCCGAAATCACCGTGCCGTTTTGCAGCATGTCTTCGAGATTGACGAGATCGCAGTTGTGCATGTGCTGCGCGAAATAGTCGGCGTCGTGGAAATGGATGATCCCCTGGTCGTGCGCGGCGACGATGTCTTCGGGCAGCAGAAGCCGCCGGGTGAGGTCCTTGGAGACTTCGCCCGCCATGTAGTCGCGCTGGACGCTGTTGACGGTGGGATTTTTATTGGAATTTTCCTG
>DVGN01000043.1 GCA_018712725.1 Candidatus Scatosoma pullicola | reverse complement strand
ATCGGCGAGCCGGGCGTGGGCAAGAGCGCGATCGCCGAAGGGCTTTCCCGCCTGATCGTGGAGGGGGACGTCCCCGAGCAGCTCTACAACAAGACGGTGTTTTCGGTGGATCTCGCCGGGATGCTGGCGGGGGCGCGCTACCGCGGCGATTTCGAAGAGCGGCTCAAAGACCTCATCGACGCCGTGACGGAGGACGGGGACATCATTTTGTTCATCGACGAAATCCACAATCTCGTGGGGGCGGGAAGTTCCGCGGACAACACCATGGACGCGGCGAATATCTTAAAACCCATGCTCGCGCGCGGGGAATTGCAGGTCATCGGCGCCACGACCGTCGAAGAGTACCGCAAGTACATCGAAAAGGACAGCGCTCTCGAACGCCGGTTTACCCCCGTCTACGTGGAAGAGCCCTCCAGAGAGGATACGGTCGCCATTCTGAAAGGTCTGCGCCCCAAATACGAAGAACATCACGGCATCGCCATCTCGGACGAAGCGATTTCGGCGGCGGTGCAGCTCTCCGCCCGTTACATCACCGATCGGTTTTTGCCCGACAAGGCGATCGACCTCATCGACGAAGCGGCGGCGCGCGCCCGCATCATGGCGGAAGAGGACGAATCGGAGGAACTTTCCGCCGAAATCGAAAAGCTCGGCAAAAAAGAGGCGGAATTCCGCGCCCGCGGGGAATACGGCGGGGCGTCGCAGGCGCTCACCGAGCGGATGCACGCGGAAGAGAGGCTGGAAGCCATCCGCCGCGCCCGCCACATGGAGAAAGGGGCGGACGGCAGGTACGTGCTCGGTCGGGATCAGGTCGCGGCGATCATCAGCGCCCGCCTGCGCATCCCCCTTTTCAAGGTCACGCAGGAGGAGAGCGAGAAGCTCATGCACCTCGAAGAGGAGCTGCACCGCCGCATCGTGGGGCAGAACGAAGCCGTCGCCGCCGTCGCCAAGGCCATCCGCCGCGCCCGCGCGGGGCTGAAAGACCCTTCCCGGCCCATCGGCTCCTTTATCTTCGTCGGACCCACGGGGGTGGGCAAGACCGATCTCTGCAAGGCGCTCGCCGAAGCCATGTTCGGGTCGGAAGATCAGATGATCCGTCTCGACATGAGCGAATACATGGAAAAGCAGTCGGTGTCCAAACTCATCGGCGCGCCGCCGGGATATGTCGGGTACGACGACATGCAGACGGGGCAGCTGACGGATAAGGTGCGCACCAAGCCGTACAGCGTCATCCTCTTCGACGAGATCGAAAAGGCGCACCCCGACGTGTTCAATCTGCTTTTGCAGATTCTCGACGACGGCAGGCTCACGGACAGCAAGGGCAGGACGGTCGATTTCAAAAACGCGGTCGTCATCCTCACGTCCAACGTCGGCGCGGCGGAGGCGGAGCGCGCCGTTTCCTACGGGTTCGGCGGGGAGCTGGCGGCGGAGTCGCGGCAGTCGGCGGACGGGAAGCAGTACGAGAAGATGAAAGAGGACATCACGGAGGCGCTGAAAGAGCGCTTCCGCCCCGAATTTCTCAACCGCCTGGACGACATCATCGTCTTTCACAGGCTGTCCGAAAAGGACGCGGAGAAGATCGGCGAGAAGCTCGTGGACGGTTTGGGCAGGCGGCTTTCGGAACAGCGGGGCATTTCTCTGTCCGTCACCGAGCGGGCGCTCCGGCAGCTCGTGAAAGAGGGGTACGACAGCCGCTACGGCGCGCGGCCCCTGAAACGCACCGTCCAGCGGCGGATCGAGGACAGGTTGTCCGAAGAGATCCTCGTCGGGCGGGTGAAGGGCGGACAGCGGGTCACGGTGGATTATGAGGACGGCGATTATCGGTTTTCCGCCCGTTGAATGAAAGGTTAAAAGCGCCCCGCATGCGGGGCGTTTATTTTTTCGGTTTAAGTCGGGCGAAACGCGTATCTACTGCGCACTCCATTGTCGCCCTTGCGTTTTTGCCCCTTTTCCCGCCTTATGGTAAGAGGAGGCGGCACCCCACCCCATGCCTCCCCTATGGTAAGGGGTGTCGCACCCACCAATCATGCAGTGGCAAGCTGTCATGGGTGAGAATCAAACCTATGGTAAGGGGGTGTCGCACCCACCAATCATGCCTCCCCTTATGGTAAGGGGAGGTGTCACGGAGTGACGGAGGGGATAAGAGTAAATCCGCAAAAAGGGCATCACTTGTTATGTCCTTTTTGCCCTTGTAAAAAGCGGAAACAAGGTGAAACGAGCGGCAGCGCCGCGAGAGACAAACCGGCAGTCAGCCGCATCGCGGCGTGTCGCCGGTTTCTGTCCTGTATAATTTTCCGCAGACTCTCGTTAAATTTTTTCTTCGAAAAAATTTAACGAAACCCCGTTTTATCCGCAAAAAGAGGCGGAAACGGAGGTTTTTCAGGCAAATCGGGAAAACGGGGGCAAAAGATTTTACTTTCCGCGCGTTTTGCGGTACAATAGAAGAAAAGGAGGAAACGCCATGAAACTGACGACGGCGGGGGAATCGCACGGAAAAGCGCTGTTGGCGATCGTCGAAGGGCTGCCCGCCCATCTGAAGATCGACAAGGCAAAGATAAACGGGGCGCTCGCCCTGCGGCAGAGCGGCTTCGGCAGGGGCGCGCGGCAGAAGATAGAAAAGGACGAAGCGGAGATCCTTTCGGGCGTGCGCGGCGGGGAGACGCTGGGCAGTCCGCTCGCCCTCTGTATCCGCAACCGGGACTACGAAAGCTGGAAGGCGTATATGTCGGACGGGGAGTGCGATCTTTCTTCCCGCGCCGTCACCCGCGTTCGTCCGGGGCACGCCGACCTCTCCGGGATGCTCAAATACGGGCAGTCGGACGCGCGGAACATCTTGGAGCGCGCCTCCGCAAGAGAGACGGCGATCCGCGTCGCCGCGGGGGAGATCTTCCGGCAGTATCTCTCCGCTTTGGGCGTGGAGATCGCGGGATATGTGCGGGAGGTTTGCGGCGTAAAGGACGGGGGCAGGTATGCGTTTAACGAACTTGCCGCCTCCAAAAAGACGGGGCTGGGGATGATAGATCCCGAAGCGGAAAGGGCGGCGGAAGAAAAGGTCTCCGCCCTGAAATCGGCGGGGGACACGGCGGGCGGCGTCGTCGAAGTGCGCGTCAGGGGCTTAAAGAGCGGCTTCGGAAGCTGCATGACGTATGCGGACAAGCTGGACGCCCGTCTCGCCGGGGCTCTGATGGGCATTCAGGCGGCGAAGGGGGTGGAGGTCGGCATCGGATTCGAATCCGGGAGCCTGAGCGGAAAGGAAGTGCACGACGAGATCTTTTACGAGGGCGGATTCCGCCGCCGCACCAACCGCGCGGGCGGCATCGAAGGGGGGATGTCCAACGGGGAAGAGATCGTCCTGCGGGCGGCGATGAAGCCCATTCCCACCCTCATGAAGGGACTGAAAACGGCGGATTTTCTGACGCACGAAGAGGCGGTGGCGGCGTCCGAGCGCAGCGACGTGTGCGCGATTTTTGCCTTTGAGATCATCGCGGAGGCGGCGGTCGCGGAGGTGATCGCCTGCGCCGTCGCGGAAAGGTTGGGCGGGGATACCATGGCGGAAGCCGCCGAACGGTACGCCCGTCTGCCCTGAAAATTTTTAGTGCGCCCATGCGGCGCCGGAGAGCGGATATGGAGAAAATCGCTTTGCAGACCCCCTCTTTCCGGGGGGACATCTATATCGGGGAGGGCGCGGCGGAGCGCCTGAGAGGACTTGCGGCGGGGCAGAAGAATTTCGCCGTCGCCGATTCCAACGTGTTTGCCCTTTACCCCGCGTTTTTCGAAAGATATTTTTCGGACTGCAAAATTTTCGTGCTGCCTGCGGGGGAGGAGAACAAGACGTTCGAAAATCTCGGAAAGATCCTCTCCGCGATGGCGGAGGCGGGGCTGCACCGCACTTCCCGGCTGTTTGCCGTGGGCGGCGGCGTGGTCGGGGACATCGCCGGGCTGGCGGCGGCGCTGTACATGCGGGGGATCTCCTGCGTACAGGTGCCCACCACCCTGCTCGCGCAGGTGGACAGCGGCGTGGGCGGCAAGACCGCCGTCGATCTTTCGGGCGTCAAAAACGTCGTCGGCGCCTTTTTTCAGCCCTGCGAAGTGCTCGTCGATCCGTCGTTCGTCAAAACCCTGCCCCCGCGGGAAATCAAATGCGGGCTGGGGGAGATCGTCAAATACGCGGCGCTGGACGAAGGAATTTTCGACGCGTTGGAAAGCCGCGAAGGGGGGCTGGACGACTTGGATTTTCTCGTCTCCCTCATCCCCGCCTGCGTGCGGCATAAGGCGAAGGTAGTGGCGGCGGACGAACGGGAGCAGGGGGAGCGGAAATCCCTCAACGTCGGGCATACGACGGGTCACGCGATCGAACTTTCGTCGGGCATGTCCCACGGGGAATGCGTGCTGTGGGGAATGCTGTTCGAGACGGAACTGGCGGAAAAATACGGCGTCTGCGACGGGGCGTTCGGGGAGAGACTGCGGCGGCTGGTGCGGCGGGCGTTGGAGATAAAGCCCTTCGTTCTGCCCGATTTTTCGACAATCGGCAAAGCCGCGGAAAAGGCGAAAGCGGACAAGAAAAACGCCGACGACGGCAATATCCGCATGGCGGTGGGGGTGCGCAAAGGGGAATGGACCCTCTTTTCCCTGCCCTTCGAAAAATACCGCGCGGGGCTGGAAGAGATCGCGGGAAAACTGCGGGCGCGCTTCTGAAAAAGACGGCAAAACCTGGCAAAAACACCGGTAAAAGCCGCAAAAAAACAGTAAAAAATCGGTAAAAAACCGCAAAAAAACGGTTAAAAATCGGGTAAAAACCGCAAAAAATCGGCAAAAAATCGGTAAAAAACCGGACAAAAACGGGAAGGAGAAAAAATATGCTTTTGAACGGATCGGACGCGCGGCGGATACGGTCGCAGGCGCGTTTTGAGGGGGAATTCGAACTGCCGGGGGACAAGTCGATCACCCACCGCGCGATCATGCTGAACGCGGGCGCGGAGGGGACGGCGACGATTGCGCACGCGCTGATGGGCGGGGACTGCCTGTCCACCTGCCAGTGCATGCGCGCGCTGGGCGCGGAGATCGACATCGACGGGGACACCCTCTGCGTACACGGCACCCCCCGTTTCCGGACGGGGGTCAATCTGAACTGCGGCAATTCGGGCACGACGATGCGCCTTCTGACCGGCTTTTGCGCGGGGAAGGGGATAGAGGCGAAATTGTTCGGGGACGAATCCCTGTCCGCCCGGCCCATGGCGCGGGTGGCGTCCCCTCTGTCCCTGTTGGGCGCGGACGTGCGCACGACGGACGGACACGCGCCCGTCTACGTCCTGCCCGCCCCGCTGCACGGCGCGGAAGTGCGGCTTTCCGTCGCCTCCGCGCAGGTCAAGAGCGCCGTTCTGCTGGCGGGGATCTCGGCAGAGGGGCGGACGGTCGTCGTCGAACCGCAGAAGGCGCGCGATCACACCGAACGCCTGCTCGCCGCCATGGGGGCGGACATCCGCACGGACGGCAACCGCACGGAGGTGGGAAAAAGCCGTCTGCGGGCGGTGGACGTGTGCGTGCCGTCCGACATTTCTTCGGCGGCGTATTTCATGGCGCTGGGCGCCCTGCGCGGCAGGACCCTCTGCAAAAACGTGGGGCTGAACCCCACGCGGACGGGGATCCTGACCGCGTTCGACAGGCTGGGCGTGAAGTATTCCGTCCTCAACCGCCGCGTTTCGGGCGGGGAGGAGACGGGGGACATCCTCGTCGAAAAATCGCCCATGCAGGGGATCGTGCTGACGGCGGAGGACGTCCCCTCCATGATCGACGAACTTCCCCTCGTGGCGCTGCTGTGCGCCTACGCGGACGGGGAGAGCCGCATTTCGGGCGCGGGGGAACTCCGCGTCAAAGAGAGCGACCGCATCCGCACGGTCTGCGAACTCATCGCAGCCCTGGGCGGCATCTGTATCGAAACGGAGGACGGATTTATCATCCGCGGGAAGAAGAGCCTGCCCGGCGGGGACGTGGACAGCTATCTCGATCACCGCATCGCGATGACGGCGGCGGTGGGGCTGACCGCGTCGGAAAAGGGCGGAAATATCCGCGGCGCCGGGTGCTGCGCCATCTCCTTCCCCGGATTTTTCCGGATGCTGGAAGGCGCGGAAAAGGGCGCGGGGGAAGGCGCATGAACGGGAAAAAGGGAAAAAAGGTAAAATTGGCGCTTCTGGGCGGAAACGTCTCCGATTCCGAAAGCCCCGCCATCCATACCTTCATCCTGTCCGCCTGGGGGTACGTCTGCGAATACGAATGTATTTCCGCCTCCCCCGAAGAGGTGCCCGCGGCAATGGAAAAACTGCTGCAAAAGACGGACGGATTCAACGTCACGATTCCCTATAAAAAGACGGTCATCCCTTACCTGGATGCCCTCTCGGAAGAGGCTGCGGCGTTCGATTCCGTCAATACCGTCTGCGGTAAAAAGGGTTACAACACGGACGGGGAAGGATTTTTGCGGATGCTCGCTTCGGCGGGAATCCCCGTTCAGGGGAAGAAAATACTCGTCCTCGGCGCGGGCGGATCGGGCAGGAGCAGCGCGGCGGCGCTCATAGAGGCGGGCGCGGAAGTCCGGATGTATCAGCGCAGGCGGGAACTTCTCGAAGAGGTCTGCCGGGCGCTGGGCGTCTTTCCCGCGGACGACCCGGAATCGGGCGGGTACGACATCCTCGTCAACTGCACGGGGGTGGGCATGCACGAGAGCGTCGGGCGTTCCCCTGTGGGCATACATGCGTTTGCGGGGTGTTCTGCCGCCGTCGATCTCATCTATTCGCCGCCGGAATCGGAATTTCTCCGCCTGGCGAAGTCGGCGGGCAAAAAGACCCTCAACGGGCGGACGATGCTCTTTTATCAGGCGTACGCCTCCGACTGCATCTATCTCGGCAGGCGGGGGAGCGATGAGGAAGCGCAGGCGCTCTGCCGCGCCTATCTCGGCAGCCGCGCGGACGGGTAAGCCGCGGGCGGACGAAAAACGAAAACCGACGGCGAAAATCCGGCGGGGCGAAAAGGAGAACGGTATGAAATTTCTCATCATCAACGGAGTCAATCTCAATCTGACCGGACTGCGGGAGCCGGGGGTGTACGGGACGCGTTCGCTGTCCGACATCGAAGCGGAGATCGGGCGGCGGTGCGCCGAAGCGGGCGACAGCGCGGCGTTTTTTCAGAGCAATTCGGAAGGGGAGATCTGCGGCCGGCTGCACAGGGCGTTTCTGGAACGGGAGTGCGACGGCATCATTCTGAACGCGGGCGCCTATTCCCATTACAGCTATGCCATCCGGGACGCGATCGCGTCCATCGACATCCCCGTCGCGGAAGTGCATATGTCCAACATCGCGGCGCGGAAGGAGGAATTCCGGCACAAAAGCGTCCTGTCCGAAGTCTGCCGCGGGGTGGTGTTCGGATTCGGCGCGGCGGGCTATCTCGCCGCGATCGCGGGACTGAAAGAACTCGCGCGGGAGGAAAAAGAATGAATCTCATCCTTTGCGGCATGATGGGCGCGGGCAAGACGAGCGTGGGCGTGCGCATCGCCGAGATGACCGGGCGGCGCTGGTACGATACCGATCAGATGATCGTCGACCGCTACGGGAACATTTCGGATATTTTCGAATATTACGGCGAAGAGTATTTCCGCCGGCTGGAATCGGGCATCGTGAAAGAGCTGGCGCAAAAAGATCACCTCATCATCTCCACGGGCGGGGGGCTTGTCCTCAAACGGGAAAACAACGAACTTTTGCAGGCGAACGGAAAGATCGTCTTCCTGCGCGCCTCTCTCGAAACGCTTGCGGAGCGGCTGCGCGTCAACGACGACAGACCCCTTTTGCAGGTGAAGGCGGGCGTTCTCGCCGACAAGCTCGCCGAACTTCTGCGGGTGCGCACCCCCGTTTACGAACACGTGGCGGACTTCATCGTCGACGTGGACGGAAAGAGCGTGGACGAGAACGCGGCGGCGGTCATCGAAGTCGTGCGCAATGCCGTCCGCGGCGGGGAGATGCAGGCGGAAAATTCCGGAAGGACGGGGGCAGGGAAGTGACGAGCGCAAAAAAAATCGCCCTCGTAACGGGCGGGACGCGGGGGATCGGACTGGCGGTTTCGCTTGCCTTTGCGGGGCTCGGCTTCGACGTGTTCGCGGCGTATTCCGCGGACGAAGAGAGCGCGGAAAAGGCGCGGGAACAGGGGATAAACGCCGTGCGCGCGGACGTGTCCGACGAAGGAGCGGTGAAAGCGCTCTTTGCCCGCACGGGCACGCCCGACGTACTCGTCAACAACGCGGGCGTGGCGCTCTTCCGGCAGATTCAGGACACGACTGCGGCGGAATGGGACAGGCTGTTCGCCGTCAACGTGCGGGGGGCGTTCCTCTGCGCGCGGGAGGCGGCAAAGGGGATGATTTCCCGCAAGAGCGGGCTGATCGTGAACATCTCCTCCGTCTGGGGGGAGGAGGGCGGCAGCTGCGAAAGCGCCTATTCCGCCTCCAAGGCGGCGCTGATCGGGTTTACCAAGGCGCTCGCCAAGGAGCTGGGACCTTCGGGCATCCGCGTCAACTGCGTGTCGCCCGGCGTCATCGACACCCGCATGAACGCCCGGCTTTCCCCCGAAGAGATGCGGGCGCTGTGCGACGAGATCCCGCTCGGCAGGACGGGCACGGGCGGGGAAGTGGCGAAGGCGGTGGTGGCGCTGTATGAGAATGGGTATATAACGGGGGCGGACATCCCCGTCACCGGAGGGTTTTAAGCGTTATTCATCGTCCGATACTTTGTCGCCTTTGCGTTTTTGCTCGGTCACGTACTATTATGTACGCTCCCGTCGCAAAATCCGCAGGCTTCGCGTCTCGGACGCGATTAACGCTTAAAACTTCGCTCGAACGGACTTTGAGAAAATTCAGGCGTTATTCATCTTGCCATACATTGTCGCACTGTGTTTTCTTCGGGGCGTGTACGTTTGAGTACATTCCCTTTCAGAAAGCCTCGCGCTTCGCGTCCGACGAGCATCCGACGCTTAAAATTCCGATAGAATCGTTTTGAAAAAAATATTTACCGTATAGGGTTTGTCCGAAGGGGACAGGGAAGCGATTGTCGCTTCTCTGCCCCCCTTCGTTCAGTGCTTTTTGAAATATTTTTCCAGGCATTCTTCGATGAATTTATCGGCAAAGCCGCTGGTCGGGCTTTCCTTTTCCGGGGGCTTTTTATCCTCTTTCCCGTTCGGTTTTTCGTGCGGGGGCGGCGGGGGCGGATCCGTTTTCTTCCCGGAAAAGGCGGAAAACATCTCGGTAAAGCGGGAGAGGTCGTCGAGAAATTTCAGAAGCTCTTCGGAATTTTTCAGTCTGTCCATGACGGGGCGGACGCTGTCGGGGAAGTCGGCGCTTTGGGACAGGGCGTATAAGAGAATGAGCAGCAGAATTTCCATACTCCAATATATGAAGAGAGGGGACGGAAAATTGCGCCTTTGCATACAATGGTAGCGGATATTTTCCGAAAAATTATGCAAGGAGGCATTCCATGAAGAGTTTTAAGGATTATTCGAGAAGCGAAGGCAGAGAAAGCGCCGATGAGGCGCAGGCGTTTGCGGGGGAGGGCAGCACCGCCGCGGAGTTGACGAAGAAGATCGCCGCCGCGTACAACGGCAAGAGCGGCGCGGAGATGCTGAGCGGCATTCTGGCGGAAGCGGAGCGCAGCAAGCGCGCGGGGACCCTTTCCAATGCCGAAATCGACGCCTTTTACGAGCAGTTTTCCCCCATGCTCGGCTCCATGCAGAGAAAGAAGCTGAAAGCGGTGGTGGAGAAGCTCAAAAGGATCTGAGCGCGTCGGCGAGTATATCCGCTTCCGCCCGGCGGCTGAAATGGGAAAAGCTGACGCGGACGAGTCCGTCTTCTTTCGTGCCGAGCGCCCGGTGCATGAGGGGAGCGCAGTGCAGTCCGCCGCGCACGGCGACGGAATATTCTTCCGAAAGGCGTCCGGCGAGATATTCGGAGGGCAGCCCGCGCAGGGAAAAGGCGACGATGCCGCAGGCGTTGGGCGCGGAATATACCTTGCAGCCGGGCAGGGCGGAAAGTTTGCGGATGAGATATTCGGTCAGCGAGAGGAGGGTGCGGGGGATTTCCTTTCCCTTGGCGGAGAGGTACCGCACCCCTTCGAGCAGGGAGACGACGGCGGGGAAGGAGAGGGTGCCCGCTTCCAGCGCGTCGGGATAAAAGTCGGGCATCGCCAGCGAATAGCTTTCGCTCCCCGTTCCGCCGAAGAGGAGGGGACGGGGATTTGCCCTATCGGAAAAGAGGAGGGCGCCGCTCCCCTGTATGCCCATCAGCCCCTTGTGCCCGGCGAGCGCGAGCGCGTCGATGCCCGTCTTTTGCATATCGATGGGGAAATGCCCGCCCCCCTGCGCTCCGTCCGCGAGCAGGAGAACCCGGTCGGGGATCGCGGCGCGTATCTCCCGGAGGGGCGGCCGGGCGCCCGTGACGTTGGATGCCGCCGTGACCGCGACGAGACGGGTATTCGGCTTCACCGCCCTGGCGATCGTTTCGGGGGAGACGTTTCCGTCCGCGAGCGGACAGACGTCGTAGCTTATGCCGCGGCTTTTGAGAAATTCGAGTGGGCGGAGCACGGAATTATGCTCCATGCAGGTGGTGACGACGTGGTCGCCGGGGGAGAGCAGCCCGAAGAGGGCGATGTTGAGCGCTTCGGTGCAGTTTTTCGTAAAGACCGTCCTTTCGAAGCCGTACCCGCCGAAAAAATCGGAGAGGGCTTTGCGGCATTCGAGGACGGAGGCGGCGCAGGCGAGGGAGAGCTTATGTCCGCTCCGCCCGGGATTGGCGCACAGTTTTGCCGCGGAAGTCACGGCGGAGACGACGGCGTCCGGTTTTCTGCCGCCCGTGGCGGCGTTGTCGAGATAGAGCATGTTGTCACCTCTTTTCGCTTGAAGTCATAAGATATACTATTCCGCCGGGGAGGGCGGTATGACATGACGATACTTGCGGTATTCCGTTCCCGCGCGCAATCGCTGGATTACGCGGGACAGCTGTATAAATACGGCGTGGCGGCGCAGACCGTTCCCGCGCCGAAAGAGGCGAACATCGGCTGCGGCCTGTGCGTGAAATTCGACAAATCTGCCCTGCCGCGCGCGCAGGCGGTTCTGCGGCTGGGAAAGTATTCCGCCTTCCGGGGATTTTATACGATCGACTACCGGAACGGCAGACCCGTCGTCCTGCCCTGCGCCTCCGGACGGAGGTAGGGCGGGGCGGGCATTAGAGCGCGGAGATCGGAAGAATTTTTCGGTTTTCGCGCTTATTTTTGCACTTTTTTCGCCGTTTTCGGGGAAAATTCCGACGTTTTTTTGAAAAAATCCGCCGATTTTGCGATTTTTCCGGGCGCGGGGAAACTTTTCGCTTGCTTTTGGGCGTTTTTTTGTGCTATAATGAAAATCGCTATGAGAGGACACGATAAAAAAGCGGCGCTCTTCGAGCTTTCCCGGTTATATCCCGACGCGCGCCCCGCGCTGCATTACAATTCCGCCTACGAACTGCTCGTGGCGGTCATTCTCTCCGCCCAGTGCACGGACGAACGGGTGAATAAGGTGACGGAAAAGCTGTTCGAAGCGCATTCGACGCCCGCCGCCATGTGTACTCTGTCCCAAGATGAGCTGGAAAAATATATCTTCTCCTGCGGACTGTACAAGACCAAGGCGGAACACATCCTCGCCGCGAGCCGCGACATCCTGGAAAAATTCGGCGGACAAGTTCCCGGCAGCATTCCCGAACTGATGAGCCTTGCGGGCGTGGGCAAGAAGACGGCGAACGTCGTCTATTCCGTCGCTTTCGGCGGGGACGCCATCGCGGTGGACACCCACGTGTTCCGGGTCAGCAACCGGCTGGGGCTGGCGAAGGGAAAGACGCCCGCCGAAGTGGAGGACAAGCTGCACCGCGCCGTGCCCAAAAAGGATTGGTCGAAGGCGCATCACTGGCTGATTTATCACGGCAGACGGGTGTGCCATTCCCGCAATCCCGTCTGCGCGAACTGCACGCTGGCGCGGTACTGCGATTACAACAACCTCCCCGCCAAAAAGAAAAAGGCGCTCCTCGAAAAGGACGGGCAGATCGATTGACCGATCGCCGGTCGGATTGACGAACGGATCGTAAGACGGATCGTAAGACGGAGCGTCGGGCGGTCGGCAGAACGGAGGGATTTGACGGTTTTACGGGCGGTCGGAAGCGACGGGACGCCGAAGTTTAGTCGCCCCTATTTCGATCTTCCGCATAAAAAGCGCTCTGTTTCCGCATACTTGCCTTTGAAGCCGCCCCAAAGGGCGGGACGTCCCGGGAAAGCGGGGCGGAAGGAGGGTTCGGATTATGAACGCGGAAAAGAACGTCTGCGGGGATTTCGAACGGGCGGCGTCGCTCGCGGCGGCGGAGGATCTCGTCGAAAAGAAGGCAAAAATTTATTCCCGCCTGCTGACGGACATGTCCCTTTCGGAGGATATGACGGCGATCGCCGCCCGCTGCGAAGGGCGGAAGAAAGTGCTTGAAAAACTTGCGGGAGGGGGAAAATGAAGACCAGCAAACGGGAAATCACATTGGACGAATGCGACAGCCTGCGGGATATTCTCTCCGCCGAAAAAGCGCTGCTTTCGGCATATACGGAGGCGATCTGCGCTTCGGAGAGAAAGGAAATGCGCACGGAACTGCTCTCCGCCTTTTCGTCGGCGGCGGAAGACGTGTTCTTCCTGTCCGACCTGCTCTCCGCGCGGAAGGCGGACAGGGTGTAAAGGCGGCAAGACGGAAGGAAAAGGACGGGGCGCAAACCTGAAAAGGCGCCGCGCCTGCGCCTTCGGGGCGTTTCGGACGTCGCGAAATACTGCGGAAAATCTCGCGGGAGACCGCGGAAAAGACAAATGCACATATGATCAAACGCAAAGGAAACGTGTATAAGCTGGATACTCCTTCCCTCACTCTGCTCGTCCGGGCGGAGGGCGCGGCGGAGTATCTTTATTTCGGGGAGAAACTTTCCCTTCCCGGCTCCGATTACGCCCGGCTGTTTTCGCCCGGGAAAGGGACGGAGCCGCTTTTTTCGTGCGGCGAAAAGGGGCTCGTCCGCTGTGAAACGGCGGAAAAAGAGGTGGTCTCCCCCTTCGTCTTTCAGCGCGCAAAGCCGGCGGAAAAACCCGTCGCCGCTCCCCTGCCCTCATCGTTTTCCGATTCGGGGGAACGCTCGCTCTGTCTCGAATTTGCCGAAGAGGGCGCGAAACTGAAACTGTTCGTGTACTGTACGGCGTTCGACGACTGCGACGCGGTCGTCTTTTCCGCCCGCCTGTACAACGGCGGCAGAAAGGAGGTGCGGGTGCGGAGGCTGGATTCCCTGGCGCTCGCCCTCCCCGAAGGGCGGCTTTCGTCGGAGGGGTTTTTGTCCTGTTCGGAAGGGAAGAACGGGGCGTACGCCTTTTGTCTCGTCGGCGGGGCGGCGCCGGGCAAAGCGGAGATTTCGGGAAACGTCCTGCGCTTCGGCGGCGGCGAATTTTTCCCCGATAAATCCCTGCTCCCGGGGGAGAGCCTGCTGTCCCCCGAAGCCGCGGTCTCCTTCGCGCGGGACAAAGAGGGGGCGGCGCGCGCTCTGCGCGGCTTTTTTGCCCGCCGCGTCCTGCGGGGCAGGCGGAAGGACAGGGAATTTCCCGTCGCCGCACAGCTGTCGACGGGCGGGGAAGAGGAGATCGTAAAAGCGGCGGAGGCGGGCGCGGAAGTGCTGCTCTTTCCCTGCCGCCCGGACAATCCCGAAAGCGTCTCCCGGCTGGCGGAAGTCGCCGAACGGGTGCGAGCCGCAGGGCTGAAATTCGGGCTGGACGTCTGTTTGCAGCGGGCTTATCCGGGGGACGCCGTACTCGGGAAGCACCCCGAATTCGCCGTCGGGGCGGCGGGCGAAGACGGGGGGATTTCGCTGGATTTTTCCGAGCCGCGCATGCAGAAATACGCCGTGCGCGTCCTGTCCGCCGCGATCGCCGCGTCCAGGGCGGCGTGCGTGAAATGGCGCTTTCCGGAGGATTTCGGCGACGCCGAAGGGGTGTGCGCCGCACTCGCCCGCCTGACGGAAAAATTCCCCTCCGTCCTCTGGATGGGAGAGGGGTGCGCCGCGCCCGGACTGTTGGCGTTTTTCCGCAAAATTCTCGTCCGGACGATGCCCGGCATTTCGGAAAACGCCCTGCCCCTGTCCTGCCTGTCCGTCCCCCTCTCCGCGGGCGGAAGCGCCCTGTTCGGAACTCCCTTTCTCGGCGCTTTTGACGGGGGCAGGGAAGAGACGAAGGCGTTTTTGAGCCTCTATGCGGAATTCCGCCGCGCGGCGGAAGGGGAACTTTATCCGCTCGGCGGGGAGGCGGAGGGGATCTGCGCCGCCGCGCCCGGCGGCGCCTGCATGCTCGCGCTGGTGAGGGCGGGAAAGCCGGGCGCGCGGGTCGTCCTGAAAGGGGCGGAAAAGGGAGCGCTGTATGCCGTGAAGGGCTTTTGCGGCGGGGCGGAATCGGCGGAAGCCGTCTTTTCGGGCGAACTTCTGACCGGGGCGGGATTCCCGCTGTACGCCCTCTTTCCCGACGGCGGAAAAGGGGAGATCGTCGTCGCGGCGGAAAAGGCGGGGAAAAACCGCCCCCGCCGGCGGGAGACGGCGGAAGAGAACGCTTGACAGCGGCTTTGAAAGTATAGTACAATAAAGAGGACAAAAGGGCGTTTGGGGAGCCGGGACGGACAACGGCGTCCCGCCCGCAAAAGGAGGGAGGATATGTATTGCAGACATTGCGGCTCGTTCGTACAGGACGAAGATCTCATATGCAAAAACTGCGGGGCACTGACCGAATACGGGGAAAAAGTTTCCCGCCATGAGGCGCTGCCGCCGCAGCCGAAGGCGTCCGCCGTCAATCCGGACGGCAGCCTGAACATGGACGTCTATCGGGAGGAGCGGAAATCCCACCCGGACAACGATGCCTTTTTCGGACCTGCCCCTTCGGGCATCCCGGGCAATCCGGGAAATCCTGGCAATCCCGGGAATCCCGGAAATCCGGGCGGGGGATATTATTACGCCCCGCCTTCGGGTCCGCGCCCGCAGGAGGAAGCGCCCCGTTCCAACGGCATGGCGGTGGCAGGGCTCGTGTGTTCCTTTTTGTTCTGGCCGCTCGGCATCGTATTCAGCGCGATCGGGCTTGCCCGGTCGAAGGATACCCGTTCGGGCAAGGGAATGTCCGTCGCGGGGCTGATCATTTCCGTAATCATGATGTTTTTCACCTTTTTCATGTAATCGGGATATAAACGCATAAATATATCGGAGAGGTTTTTACTTATGGAAAAGAAAAAGAGTGCCATGAAGAAGTTTTTCGGCGAGTTCAAGAAATTCATCACGCGCGGGAACGTTCTGGACATGGCGGTCGGCGTCATCGTCGGCAGCGCGTTCACGGCGATCGTCAACGCGTTGAGCGACCATATCCTGCGCCCCGTCATCAACTGGCTGCTCGCCCTCATTCTCGGCAAGGACGCGCTCAGCGACGTGTACACCTTTCTCGTGCGCGGGTACGACGAAAACGGGGTCTTGTCCCTGAAAAATTCCATCTACATAGATTGGGGCGCCTTCCTCAACGCGATCATCAATTTCCTGCTCATCGCCTTCGTGCTGTTCTGTATCGTCCGGGCAATCAACAAGGTTGCCGAAGCCAGAAACAAGGCGTTGGAGGGGTATCAGGCGGAATGGGCGGCGGTTAAAAAGTACCGCAAAGAGGGGCTGAGCAAGTCGGAAGCGAAGAAGAAATACGCCGAGGATCTCGCCCGCGAAGAGGCCGCAAAGGCGGAGGCAGAGCGCATCGCCGCCGAAGAAGCCGCCAAAAAGGCGGAAGAAGAGGCGGCAGCTGCCGCGAAAAAGGCAGAGGAAGAGGAGGCGCAGAAGCGGGAGACCAACCGCCTGCTCGCCGAAATACGCGATCTGCTCCGGAAGGAAAACTGACCTTTCCTTTTGCCCGCAGACGAAAAAGGAGGCACCATGTCTGAGACGAACGAAAAACTGTCCCCCGAGAGGGAAGAACTGATCGCCTTCCGCACGGAAAAGCTGATCAGGCGGCACAAGGCGGATTCCGTCCTCTATTGGACGGTGCTCGTCATGACCCTGTTTGCCTTCGCTTCGGCGGTGTATTCCCTCGTCAAGTGCATTTTTGGCTCGGAAGAGATGTTGGAGACCTATCTCAACCAGATCCTGATGTGCGCGCTGGCGCTCGTCTGCCTGAACATCCCGCATTTTTTCCGCAGGCGGCTGAAAGTGCGGGTGCCCGATTTCATCTCCGTCATCGTGTACGTGTTCGTGTTCCTGCATTTCGTGCTCGGGGAGATCTACCGCTTTTACGACCATTATATGCTGTTCGACAAAGCCCTGCATACCACGGGCGGGGCGATCATCGCCTTCATCGGCTTTTCCGTCGTCCTTTCCTTTACCCGTCTGGAAAGCCGGAAGGTGAAACTTTCCCCCTTCTTTCTGGTGGTGTTTGCCTTCTGCTTCTCCCTCTCCATCGAATATATCTGGGAGCTGGTCGAATACGCGGTGGACAGCATCACCTACCGCGTCGCGGGCTTTGCGGGCGCCGCGAACATGCAGCGCTGGAAGGACGGCGTGGAATGGTCGGAGGAATTGGGCGCGTATGTGGCGGTCAACGTGCGGGGGAGCGGTCTGAAAGACAGCATGACGGACATGATCGTCAACATCGCGGGGGCGCTGGTCGTCTGCGGCGCGGCGCTCGTCGGACTGCGGCTGCGCCCCGATTGGTTCGAAGGCAAACGGCTGATCTCCTATAAAAAGATCCCCGAATACGTCCGCTCCAACGTGGCGGGCATGAACGAAGAGGAATTTTCCGAAGCCTATGCGGCGATGGAGGCGGAGCGCGCCGCCGCGGCGGCGAAAGAGCTGAAACGGCGGTCGAAAGCCAAAAAGGAATAGCCCGGAAGCGCCCCTTTTGCAGGCGTTTTGCGCCGTTTGCCGATCGCGCCCGCGATTTGGGCGCGATTATGCCGCAAAAACGGTTGACATTTGCGGCGGAAAGGGGTATAATAGGCGGCAGAAGCGATGAAAAAGCGGGCGACGGCAGACAGCCGTTCCGACAGAGACCCCGTCCGAAGGCTGAAAGGCGGGGGAAACGGAGCCGCGGCCCTTTCTCTTTGGAGCTTCGCCGGGGAAACCCGCGCGCCGGTTTTTCGGGAAATTTTCCCGGATAAGGATTTTTCGGCGGGCGGAGAAAGTAGTCGGCGACGGGAACCGCACGTCAGGCGGACAAAGGAGGCGGCTTTTCCCGCGGGGCGGGGAAGGGCGCGAAAGCAGGTGGTACCGCGGAATTATGCAGATTTCGCCCTGCGCGCAAGAGGCCGGAAGGCATGCGCGCGGGGCGTTTTTTTCGCCCCGGCGTGCGAAAAGATAAAAAACGGAGGAACGGATATGCAGGAAAACATCCGCGCATTGCGGGAAAAGACCCTGGCGGCGCTGCGGGAGGCGGAGTCGAGCCGGGCGCTGTACGAGCTGAAAGTCGGATTTCAGTCGGAACTCAAAAAGGTGATGAGCGGGATGCGGGAACTTTCCAAGGAGGAGCGCCCCGCGTTCGGCAAGCTCGTCAACGAGCTGAAAGAGAGCATGGAGGAGGCGTTCGAAGGGCGCGCCGCCGAGATCCGCGAGAAGGAGATGCAGGCGAAATACGCCGCCGAGCGCATCGACGTGACGATGCCGGGCAGGAAATTCCGCCCCGGCGCGCTGCATCCCGTCACGATCGTCAAAAATCAGCTCATCGACATCTTCGCGGGGATGGGGTTCAAGGTGTACGAAGGGCCGGAGGTGGAGACGGACTACTACAATTTCACCGCCCTCAACACCCCCGAAGACCATCCCGCGCGGGACATGCAGGACACCTTTTACATCGCGGACAAGCTGCTTTTGCGCACGCAGACTTCGGCGGGGCAGATCCGCGTGATGGAGCAGGAGAAGCCGCCCATCAAAATACTGTCCCCGGGCAGGGTGTTCCGCTCGGACGACGACGCGACCCATTCGCCCATGTTCCACCAGATGGAGGGGCTGGTCGTGGACAGGAACATCACCTTGTGCGACTTGCAGGGGATGCTGGCGGAGTTTGCGCGGCGGATGTTCGATTCCTCCACCAAGGTGCGGCTGCGCCCCTCCTATTTCCCCTTCACCGAACCGAGCGTGGAAGTGGATCTGAGCTGCGCGGAGTGCGGCGGCAAGGGCTGCCGCCTGTGCAAGGGGACGGGCTGGATCGAAGTGCTCGGCGCGGGCATGGTCAACCGGAAGGTATTGGAAAACTGCAACATCGATCCGGACGAATACACGGGCTTTGCGTTCGGCATGGGCATCGAGCGCATCGCCATGCTCAAATACGGCATCAACAACATCCGGGCGCTGTTCGAGAACGACGAGAGATTTCTCGGACAGTTCCGCTGAGGGAGGAGAGAGGACATGAAAGCACCTTTGAGTTGGCTGAAAGATTATGTGGACATCGACGTCTCCGCGCAGGAGCTGGCGGATAAGCTGTTCTCCTGCGGGTTCGAAGTGGAAGAGCTGACCTATCTCGGCGACAAGATAGACAAAGTGGTGGTGGGGCAGGTCAAATCCCTGACCGATCACCCGGACAGCGACCATATGAAAGTGTGCGTCGTCGACTGCGGGGAGTACGGCGGCGATTTGCAGATCGTCACGGGCGCGCCCAACGTGTTCGCGGGGATGAAGACCCCCTGCGCGCTGGACGGCTCGCTCGTCGTCGACACAAATCCCGCCTCCAAGACGTTCGGCGGGCAGAAGAAGATCAAAAAGGGCAAGCTGCGCGGCGTGGAGTCGTGCGGGATGCTCTGTTCGGGAGAGGAACTCGGGATCACCGAAGATTTCTGTCCGGGCGCCGGCGTGGACGGACTGCTCGTCTTAGACGACGCCGCGCCCGTGGGGGAGGACATCCGCAAGGTCGTGGGGCTGGACGATTGGATTTTCGACATCTCCGTCACGGCGAACCGCCCCGACTGCCAGAGTATTTTGGGGATCGCGCGCGAAGTGGCGGCGGTGCTGAAAAAGCCCCTGAAAGAGCCGGACGTCTCGTATACCGAACACAAGACGAAGAAAAAGCCGATCGCCGTCGAAGTGCAGGCGCCCGACCTCTGCCCCCGCTATATCGGTCATTACGTGGAGAACGTGAAGGGGGGTGAGACGCCCGCCTGGATGCGCCGCCGGCTGGCGCTGTCGGGGCTGCGCTCCATCTCCCCCGTCGTGGACATCACCAATTTCGTCCTTCTGGAAATGGGGCAGCCCATGCACGCGTTCGACGCGGACGAGATCGGCGGCGGAAAGATCGTCGTGCGCCGCGCGAAACAAGGGGAGAAGATCACGACGCTCGACGAAAAGCATTTTGCCCTCTGCCCCGACAATCTCGTCATCTGCGACGGGGAAAAGCCCGTGGCGCTCGCGGGGATCATGGGCGGGCTGAACAGCGAAATTACGGACGGGACGAAAAACGTGTTCTTCGAAGCCGCGAAATTCGCGCGCGACAGCGTGCGCAGGACTTCCCGCTCGCTGGGGCAGAGTTCGGATTCCTCCTTCCGCTTCGAGAAGGGAGTGTCCGCCTATACCTCCGAAAAGGGGATGGCGCGCGCCCTGCACCTCATCGAAGAGCTGGATTGCGGCACGGTCACGAACCTCTCCGAGGACGTCTGCGCCGCCGACCTCACCCCCCGCAAGATGACGGCGAGCATTCAGAAGATCGAAGCCCTGCTCGGCATTTTTGTGCCGCGGGAGGAGATCGAAGGGATTTTGTCCCGCCTGTCCTTCGCCCCCGTGCTCGACGGGGACAACCTGACCGTCACCGTCCCCGCCTGGCGGGAGGACGTGGACGGCTATCCCGATCTCGCGGAGGAGATCATCCGCATGTACGGGTACGATCACATCGTGCCCACCTTCCTCGAAAGGGCGAGCGTGACGGGCGGCGGACTTTCGGACGCGCAGCGCCTGGAAGGGAAGGTCAAGGAGGTTTTGCGCACCCAGGGATTTGACGAAGCGTGTACCTATTCCTTCTATTCCCCCAAGGAATTCGACCTCTTCCGCCTTAAAGAGGACGCGCCCGAAAGAAGGGCGGTGCACATCCTCAACCCGATCAGCGAAGACTTGTCCGTTTTGCGCACCTTTTTGGCGCCCTCCATGCTGCAAAACGCCGTGCGCAACATCCGCCGCGGCAACGAAGAGGGACGGCAGTTTGAAATTGCCAACGCATACCTGCCCCGCTCCCTGCCCGTTTCCGGACAGCCGGAGGAGAAAAAGCGGCTCGCGCTTGCCGTGTGGGGAAATAAGTGCGATTTCTTCGACCTGAAAGGCGCCGCGGAGGCGTTGGAAGAGGAATTCCACTTCCGCCTTTCGTGCGGGCGGGCGGAAATCCCCTGGCTGCATCCCGGCGTTTCGGCGAGGCTGATGCTGGGGGAAAAAGAGGTCGGCTGCATCGGCGAACTCGACCCTGCCATCGCCCTTTCGCTCGGATTGGACAAAAAGGTGTATCTCGGCGAACTCGACCTCGAAGCGCTGTACCCCGGGATGTCGGCGGAGGCAAAATTCGTCAATCTGCCCAGATTCCCCGCCGTTAAACGGGATCTCGCGCTGGTCGCGGACGAAGACGTCACCTGCGCGCAGGTGGAAGAGGAGCTGATGCGCGCCTGCAAATACGTGACCAAGGCGGAACTGTTCGACGTGTACCGCGGCGGACAGGTGCCCGAAGGCAAGAAGAGCATGGCGTTCACCCTGACCTTCACGCCCGACGAACACGCGGAAAAGGCGTTTACGCCCGAAGCGCTGGACGGATTCGTCAGGAAGATCCTGGGCAATCTCAAATTCAAGCTGAACGTCGAACTTCGCTGAGGGAAGCATGGAAAGAAAGGTAAACGCGCTCGGATTCGTCAACGTGGACAAGCCGTCGGACATGACCTCGTCCGCCGTCGTCAACCGCGTCAAGTGGCTGACGGGGCTGCCCTGCGGGCACATGGGCACGCTCGATCCGCTCGCGAGCGGGGTGCTGCCCGTCGGCGTCGGCAACGCGATGCGGCTGTTCGATTGGTTTCTGGACAAGGAAAAGGAATACGTCGCGGAATTTGTATTCGGCGTCACCTCGGACACCCTCGACACGACGGGGGAACTTATGCCCTGCGGCGGCGTGCCCTCCGAAGGGGCGGTCGCCGCAGCCCTGCCCCGCTTTGTCGGGGAAATCGATCAGGTTCCTCCCCGTTACAGCGCCAAAAACGTGAACGGCAGGCGGGGGTACGATCTCGCGCGGGCGGGCGTTTCTTTTGAACTTCCCCCCAAGCGGGTGAAGGTGTACGCCTTCGACCTGCTCGGCAGATCGGAGGAGCGGGAGGACGCCTTCCGCTTCCGCATCCGCTGCGGCGGGGGGACGTATATCCGCTCGCTCGCGCGAGATCTCGGAGCGGCGCTGGGCACGGGCGGGGTGATGAGCGCTCTGCGGCGGACGCAGAGCGGCTGTTTTCTCATCGGCGACGCCGTTCCCTTTGCGCTTCTGAACGAAGAGAACATCGAAAAATACATCCTGCCCACCGAAAACACGCTGCCCTTCCCCGAGCTTTCCTTTTCGGAAAACGACCGCATCTTCAACGGCATACCCGCCCGCACGGCCGTTCCGGACGGGAAGTATAAGGCGTTTCGCGGCGGGGCGTTTTACGGCATCGCCGAAGTGAAGGGGGGCAGGGCGAAAATCGCGACCAAATTATGCTGAAAAGGGTGACATTCGACGAAAAATACCAAAGGGGCGCCCCCTGCGCCCTGCTGCTCGGCGGCTTCGACGGCATGCACGTCGGGCACAGGACCCTCCTTGCCGCGGCGAAGGGGACGGGGCTGCCCGTCGGCGTCATGGCGATTTCGGGGGGCAAGGGGGAGGATCTCTTTACCTTTGAAGAGCGGGAAGAAATCTTCTCTTCGCTGGGCGCGGCGTTCGCCTTCGAACTTCCCTTTCCCGAGATCCGCGATCTGTCCCCCGCGGAATTTGCCGACCTGCTCGTGCGGGAATTTTCCCCGCGCGCCCTTTTCTGCGGCGCCGATTTCCGCTTCGGCAAAGGCGCCGCCGGAACGCCTGAATTCTTGAAAGAGCATACCCATGTAAGCGTCCACGTCGAAAAACTGTTCTGCATGGACGGGGAGAAGGTGAGCAGCGGCACGGTGAAAAAATTGCTTTCGGCGGGGGACGCGGCGGGTGCGGCGCGCCTTTTGGGCGAGCCTTTTTTCCTGCGCGGGGAGGTCATAGAGGACAGGCAGGTCGGCAGGACGATCGGATTTCCCACCGCCAACATCCTCTATCCGGCGGGCAAATACCCCTTGAAAAAGGCGGTGTACGAATCGCGGGCGGAAGTGGACGGCAGGGTGTATAAGGGGATCACGAATTTCGGCTCCCGCCCCACCTTCCACAACGACAGGGTATTGACCGAGACCTATCTGGACGGTTTTTCGGGCGATTTGTACGGGCGGACGCTGGACGTGCGGTTCGTGCGCTTTCTGCGCGACATACGCGCCTTCCGGGACGCGGACGAGCTGAAAGGGCAGTTGGAGACGGACATCGGCAGGGTGCGCCGCGGGAACTGATCGGCGGCTCAGCCGGAAGCCCTTTCAAAAATCAGATCCCTTCAAAAAAGAGACAAGGAGAACGGACAATGATCAAATTCGGGCCGAGCGGCAATTCGGAAAGCTTTTACGCGGCGGGATATTCGCACACGGAAGAGGCGGCGGCGTTCGTGAAGGAACGGGGGCTGGACTGCTTCGAATATTCCTTCGGCAGGGGGGTGCGCATGAGCGAAGAGAAGGCGCTCTCCATCGGCGAAGCCTTCCGGGAGGCGGGGGTGGAGATCTCCGTCCACGCCCCCTATTTCGTCAATTTCGCCAACCCCGACGACGAGATGGCGGCGAAGTCGTACGGGTATGTATTGGACAGCGGAAAAATGGCGAAGCTGATGGGGGGAAAGCGGATCGTGTTCCACCCCGCGGCGCAGGGCAAGGTCTCGCGCGAAGAGGCGGTGCAGAAGACGGAGGACAGGCTGAAGATTTTGCGCGACTACATCTATCTGAACGACTTGCAGGACATGATGTTCTGCCCCGAGACGATGGGCAAGATCGCCCAGATCGGCACGGTGGAGGAGGTGACGCGGTTTTGCAGGATCGACCCCGTCTATACCCCCTGCGTCGATTTCGGGCACATCAACGCGCGGGAACAGGGCTCGCTGAAAACGGCGGACGACTATCTCTCCCGCCTTTCCTATATGATTTCCGAACTGGGTTACGAGCGGATGAAGCACTTCCACGTGCATTTTTCCAAGATCATGTATTCCTCCAAGGGGGAGGTGAAGCACCTCACCTTCGAAGACACCGTCTACGGGCCGGAGTTCGCCCCTCTCGCGCTCGCCCTCAAAGAGCTGAAATTGGAGCCGTATATCGTGAGCGAATCGGCGGGGACGCAGGTTGAGGATGCGGCAGCCATGAAACATATTTACTTTGAGGTTTAGGTCAGGGGAAACGCGTATCTGCTGCGCAATACATTGTCGGACTGCGTTTTCCTTGGGTCACGTACATTTGAGTACGCTTCCCGGCGGAAAGCCTTGTCCTTCGCGTCTTGCTTGTATCTACGCGTTTTAACGGTTGACGGATTCGCTCGACAGAGCGAAACGCGTATAAGGGCGCATCTTGCGTCCTCACCTCGTCGAAGCGCGCGGAAGCCGGCAGGCAGACAAGAGGAGCTTATCTGCCAGGCCCGCCCTGCGGCTTCTCCTCTTCCCCAAAAATCTCCTGCGGACATTTTTGGGGATGCCCCTGTTAAGTAAAATCGCTGCGGTGAACCTTCCGGATTCGGGCGCAATCTGCAACCCTTCTCCGCGTTTTGACGGTAACCTTTATCGGTTTATTGGGGCGAAACGCGTATCTGCTGCGCAATACTTTGTCGCCCTTGCGTTTTTGTCCTCTCCCCCTGCCTCCCCTTATGGTAAGGGGAGGTGTCACGAAGGGACGGAGGGGATAAGAAATTCGGGAATAGGGAAGGGGAATCAGGCAAAGAATGCCCTCTTGTGCGAAAAAATTTTTGACAATTTGCGGACGGGTTTTCGGTTATAGTTGACGAGCGCACGATTTTTTGGTACAATAGAGATACGCAAGGGGGAAAACATATAAGGAGAAAGGGGAGTGCAGGCTCTATTGGACGGACGGGAAGCGCGAAAAAAGAGCATTTTTGAAATCGTCTTGCGGATTTGCGCGGTTCTGATTGCGGGAATCACCGTCCTCTATACGCTCGGCATGTTTGTCGGCGCCGGCCTGGGCATGTGGGCGGAAGACGCCGCGGAAGCGCGTGCGCGGCAGCGGGCGGCTCTCGATTGTATGGGCGCGGGGCTGTGGACGGGGCTTGTTTCGTGTGCAGTATTTGTCGTCCGCGGAGGGGTGCTCCGTTTCTTTTTCAAAGAAACAGCGGCGTGCCGGAAAATGCGCGGCGGCGTCGATTTTGCGGCGGGAACTGCCGTGCTGGCGGCAGGCGTCTTTTTGACGGTATATTTTTCTCTGTATATTCCCGCGTTCTCTTTCATGGACGTTGTTTTTCCGATGGTACTGATCGCGGCCGCGGCGATGCTGTTCGCGGAGGGAAGCATGATTCTCGTCCGCGTCCGCCGGGAGAGCGGGGGCGGACAGGCGTAAAGAGTTACGGAAAAACGCCGGACATATTTTTCAGGAGTTATTTATGGTTCGCACAAACGGAAGGAAAATTTTTGAGGCGGTGGGCGCGGATGCCGTGTTCACGACGCCGGAATATCTCAAGAGATACGTCACGGGCTTTCTGACGGAGGGCGGATTCGTCATCTCCGACGAAAAGGGCACGACGATGTACACCGACGCGAGGTATACCGAAGCGGCGGAAAAGCGGCTTCAGGGCACGGAAGTGAAGGTCGCCGAGACGGATCGGTTCGACAATTCCCCCGCGGCGCTTTTGAAGAAGTACAGGACGGTGGGCGTCCCCTTCGAACTCACCTCCTATCCCGAATACAAAAAGCTGGAGGGGCTGGGGCTGACCCTCGTGGACAGCATGCCCGCTTTCCGCGCCGCGATGGCGGTGAAAAACGATTGGGAACTGAACGCGATCGCCCGGGCGTGCGACATCGCCGAAGAGGGCTTTCTGCGGCTTCTGCCCGAGATCAGAGAGGGGATGACGGAGACGGAGGTCGCGGCGCTGCTCGAATACAACATGCGCAGGCTGGGCGCCTATTCCACCTCCTTCGACACGATCGTCGCCTTCGGCGCGCACGCCGCCGTGCCCCATCACGAGACGGGGGACACCAAACTTAAATTCGGCGACGAGATCCTCATCGACTTCGGCTGCAAGGTGGACGGGTATTGCTCGGACATCACCCGCACCTTCCTGTTCGGGGACGACGGAAAGCACGGGGAGTTCAAAAAGGCGTACGCCGCCGTGCTCGCCGCGCACGAACTCGTCAAGGAAAAACTCGTCTCCGGCATGACGGGAAACGACGGGGACGCGATCGCGCGGGACTATCTCGAAAAGGCGGGGTACGGGAAGTTTTTCACCCATTCCCTGGGTCACGGGATAGGGCTCAACATCCACGAATTTCCCTTCGTCCGCAAGGGCGGACAGGACGTCCTCGCGGACGGCATGGTCTTTTCGGACGAGCCGGGCGTGTATCTCGCGGGCGAATACGGCGTCCGCATCGAGGATACGATCACCCTTTCGGGCGGAAAGGTAAAGAGCTTCATGCACAAGACGGACAGAAATCTCGTCGTGCTGTAAGCCGTTTTCGGGCGGCTGCGGCGCCCGGCGCCTCGGGCGCGGGCGGGACGAAGTACATAAACAGAAAACAGAGTAAAGGAGAAAAAAGTTATGGCACAGATGTTGGCAGGCGATATCAGAAAGGGATCCACGTTCGAGTACAAGAGCGGCGTTTATACGGTCACCGATTTCCAGCACGTCAAGCCGGGCAAGGGCGCGGCGTTCGTCCGCACCACCCTCAAAAACGTGGTGACGGGACAGGTGCTGTCCGATCAGACCTTCAACCCCACCGCCAAGCTCGAAACGGTGCAGGTCGAGACCAAGAAGATGACCTATTCCTATTTCGACGGCGAATTCTACGTGTTCATGGACGACGAGTACAACCAGACCATGCTCACGCACGACCAGGTGGAGGACGCGCTCAAATACATCAAGGAGAACGACGTCGTCACCGTGAAATTCCTCTACGGCAACGCCTTCTCCGTCGAGCCGGAGAACTTCGTCGAACTCAAAGTCATCGAGGCGGAGCCGGGCGTCAAGGGCAACACCGCCACCAACGTCATGAAGAATGCCAAGGTGGAGACGGGCGCGATCATCCAGGTGCCCATGTTCGTCAACGAGGGCGAGACCATCCGCATCGATACCCGCACGGGCGAGTACATGAGCCGGGTCTGATCTTTATCCGGGGCGCCTTTGGGGGCGGTTTGTGCCCGGACGGCGCCGAACGGGACTTTTTAGCGGAATGCAGGGGCGGAGATCCGCCGCCTGCGTTTTGCTGTACGGAAACGCGGAAAAATCGGAGGTCAACGGCAATGCGCGCGGTGGTGCAGCGGGTGAAGGCGTCCTCTCTGAAAGTGGACGGAAAACTCATATCGGAGATCCCCTTCGGGCTGGTCGTCTTTTTCGGCGTCAGGGTCGGGGACGCGGAGGGCCGGGCGGAGGCGATGGCGAAGAAGATCGCCAATCTCCGCATTTTTGAGGACGAAAACGGCAAGATGAATCTGTCCGTGAAGGACGTCGGGGGCGAAGTGCTGTTCGTCTCCCAGTTCACGCTGTACGGCGACGCGAGCCACGGCAACCGCCCCGGCTTCACGCTCGCCGAGCGCCCGGAGCGCGCCGAACCGCTCTATCGCTACGCCGCGGAAAAGCTCGCCGAACAGGGCGTGCCCGTCAAGTGCGGGATCTTCGGGGCGGATATGAAGATAAGCCAGATCAACGACGGTCCCGTCACTATTTTGTTGGAGTTTTGACCGGGCGAAACGCGTATATACAGCGCAATACATTGTCGGGCTTGCGTTTTTATTTCCGCTCACACCTCCCCTTATGGTAAAGAGTGTCACCTCTCCTATGCCTCCCCTTTTGGAAAGGGGAGGTGTCACAAAGTGACGGAGGGGATAAGAAGTTCGGAAACCGAACAGACAATCCCTCAGTCAGCCGTTGGCTGACAGCTCCCTTTGCACAAGGGAGCCATGAAAAAGGGCGGCGCGGCGACAGCGTTCCTTTACACAAGGGACGTTCCTTCCCTGCCTCCCCTTTTGGAAAGGGGAGGTGTCACAAAGTGACGGAGGGGATAAGAAAGCCGGTTTTCGATACGGCAAATCGAAACGCTGTCATAAATCCGCAAAAAGGACATTACTTGTTATGCCCTTTTTGCCCTTACGAGGTACGGAGTACCGAGCGGGAAACAAGGTGAAACGAGCCGCAGGCGAGAGAGGAAAGATAACCGGCTGTCAGCCGCACCGCGGCGCGCCGCCGGTGTCTGTCCTGTATAAATTTTTCCGCAGACTCTCGTCAAATTTTTTCTCTGAAAAAATTTGACGAAACTCCGTTTTATCCGCAGAGGGCGTCAGTTTTTCCGCGCAATCATCGTCGCTTTTGTTTTGCGGGCAAAGGAAAGGCGACGAAAACACAAGAGAGAAAAAGAGGTGTCTGAATGAAGCTCAAATTTCTCGGCACGGGCGCCGCGGAAGGGGTGCCCGCCGAATTCTGCTCGTGCGAAGTGTGCCGCGAAGTGCGCCGCCGCGGCCCGGCGGAGTACCGCACCCGCTCGCAGGTGCTCGTGGACGGGGTGCTCAGCATCGAGTTCCCGCCCGACGCCTACTGCCACGCCCTGCGCTTCGGCATCGACTATTCGGCGCTCCGCTACATACTCGTCACCCACAGCCACATGGATCACTTCTACGCGCACGACTTCGTGCTGCGCGGCTACAAGTACGCCCCCGGCACGAGCGAGCCGCTCCGTATCTTCGGCGACGAGGAGGTGAAGCGGGTGTTCGACGAGTGCACCCGCCGCGAGATGAGGCCGGAGGTGCTGCCCAACGTCCCGTTCACCGTCGCCGAGCCGTACGCGCCCCTCTCCTTCGGGCCCTACCGCGCCCTGCCCCTGCCGGCGCGGCACGCCCCGCGCGAGCGCGCGCTCGTCTACCTCGTGGAGGGCGGGGGGAAGCGCTACCTCCACCTCACCGACACCTGCGGGCTGGAAGAGGGGGCGATCGGCTTTCTCGCCGACTACCTGGGCGGCGCCGCCGTCGACTTTGCGGCGTTCGACTGCACCTTCCTCTTCCGGGAGGCGGGGCGCTCCGCCCGGCACATGGGGCTGCCCGACGCCGCCGCCCTGCGGGACGAGTTCCTGCGCCGCGGGATCGCGGACGGGCATACCAGGTGTGCGATCACGCACTTTTCCCATTCCTCCGCGCCCTTTTCGGAGCGGGTGGCGCGCGGCGGGGAGGAGTACGGCTTTCTGCCCGCCTTCGACGGCATGGAGGTCGAGTTCTGATCCCCCGCCCCGCGGCGGGGGAAAATTTTTTTGCCTTTTTTCGGAGAAACGGTTGACGGGCGGGATTTTGTGTGCTATGATAGTAATAGGATGATACTTGTATGCCTGCCCGGAGGGCTGTTTTTTTCGGCATATTGTGTATTATTCGAATAATACAGGGAGGCGTGCCGTGGAATTCAAGAGCAATCAGACGATCGCGTCGCAGATCGCCGCATACGTAAAGCGGGAGATATTCTCCGGCAGGTATTCCCCGGGGCAGAAGGTGCCGCCGATACGGGAGTTCGCCGCGTTCTGCTGCGTCAACCCCAACACGGTGGCGAAGGTGTACGCGCAGCTCGAAGAGGAGGGGCTGATCCGCACGGACAGCACGCTGGGCAAGTTCGTGGCGGGCGACCCGGCGCTGATCGCGGCGCGGCGGGAGGAGTACCTCGCCGGGCGGATGCGGGACTTCCGGACGGAGCTGGAGGGCTGCGGCGTCGGGGACGGGGAGTTCGTCTCCCTGGCGCGCGGCGCGTGCGAAGGGGGAGAGGAGGTTTGAGATGGAAGAAGGGAAATTCGGAGGAAGGGGCATCTGCAAGATGTTCGGGCAGAAGTCGGTGCTGAGCGGCGCGGATCTGGAGCTGCCGATCGGCGGCGTCGCGGGCATCTTCGGACTGAACGGCGCGGGCAGGATCAGCTGCTCGCGCTTCCCGAATAGAGGAGGGACTTTTCGCAAGGATTCCCCTTTCGGAAATTTTGCAGGGGCAGGGATTTGACGATCGCCCCGCGGCGGTGAGAGCGCAGGGCGGATTTCCGAAGGGGGACGGCGGATCGGTTATATGGCGTATCGGAGGAGGGGCATAAGGGTTTACCCGCGGTTGCGGGGGAGGTATGAGATGACGAGAAAGACAAAAAAAATGATTCGGATTGTGAT
>DVGN01000042.1 GCA_018712725.1 Candidatus Scatosoma pullicola | reverse complement strand
GGAGGCGATGATGCACGACGGCAAGAGTCTGCAGGCGGGCACCTCCCATTATCTCGGACAGAATTTCGCGTCGGCGTTCAATATTCAATATCTCGACAAGGACGGGGCGCTCAAAACGGCGTACACCTCCTCCTGGGGGGTCTCCACCCGCCTCATCGGCGCCATCATCATGACCCACGGGGACAGCCGCGGACTCGTCCTTCCGCCCGTCGTCGCGCCCGTGCAGTGCGTCATCGTGCCCATCGCGGCGCGCAAAGGGGGCGTTCTGGAAACGTGCGCGAAGCTCAAAGCCGAATTGGAGGCGGCGGGCATCCGCGTCGCCCTCGATGACAGCGACAACAGCCCCGGCTGGAAGTTCAACGAATGGGAGATGAAGGGGGTGCCCGTGCGCATCGAACTCGGCCCCCGCGACATTGAAGCGGGCAAGATGCTCTGCGCCCGCCGGGATACCCTTTCGAAGGAAGAGTATCCGCTCGAAAACGCGCCCGCCGCGGTTGCCGATCTGCTTTCCCGCATTCAGAAGGACATGCTGGAAGCGGCGCGCGTCCGTCGGGACGGCCGCATCGTCTATGCCGACGACCTCGACGGGATTCTGAAGGGCGTGGAAGGGGGCAATTTCGTCAAGGCAGGTTGGTGCGGCTGCCGCGAATGCGAAGATAAGGTCAAGGAAGTCGCCGCCGCAACCGCCCGTGTGTACGCCGAAGGCGAAACCGCCGAAAAATGCGCCGTGTGCGGGAGGAAAGCGGAGCATGTTATAATCTTCGCCCGCGCTTATTGAGCCGTTTCGTTTTGCAAAAACGAAACGCGAATCTGCTGCGCAATACTTTGTCACTTTTCAGAAACCGAGCCTACAATCCCTCAGTCATGCTCCGCATGCCGGCTCCCTTTGCACAAGGGAGCCATAATAAAAAATGCCTCCCCTTTTGGAAAGGGGAGGTGTCACGCCTGCTCCCATGCCTCCCCTTATGGTAAGGGGAGGTGTCGAGCGGAGCGAGACGGAGGGGATAAGACGTAAATCCGCAAAAATGGCGGAGGACGAAAACCTTTTTGCCCGGGTACATGGCCGGAGGGAAAAACGGACATACTGAATGAAAAAAAAGAGGTCGTATATGCTTCGGTATTCGGATGCAAAGGAAATCCCCGCCGCGCAGCTGAAAGAGCTGTTTTCTTCCGTCAGATGGGAATCGGCAAAATATCCCGAAAGGCTGGAAAGGGCGATGAAAGGGTTTTCCGCCGTCTTTTCCGCCTGGGACGGGGAACGGCTGGTCGGGCTTCTCGCCGCCATGGACGACGGTGAAATGACGGCGTATGTTCATTATCTTCTCGTCTCTCCCGACTTTCAGGGGCAGGGCGTGGGGAAAAAACTCATCGCGGAAGCGCTTGGACGCTACCGCGGCTATGTGCGCGTCGTGCTGCACGCCGAAGGCAAAGCGGCGTCCTTCTATCGCCCGCTCGGCTTTGAGGAAATGGACGCCGTCAGCATGTGTTATGTCCCTGCCGAAGGGAAATGATCCGGCATCTTTTTGCCGTTGTTCGGCAAATTTGACGCCACCAGGTAAGAGATGAACGAAAAAACGAGCGGAAAACCGCTCGTTTTTTGCCGTCTGAAAAAAACAGATGATTCCGATACGCGGTCCGGCAGACGGGTCATTCCCGCAGCTTTCCCTTGAAGAAGACGGCGAGAATGCCGGGGCCGCCGTGGGCGCCCATGACGGGATCCATGTAGTTGATCAGGATACGGCGGTTTTGCCCGAACCGTTCCCGAAGCAGACTTTCCATGCGCTTCGCGTCCTCTTCGCAGTCCCCGTGGGCGATGAAGACGGGGTCGGTGTCCGAAAGCTCGGCGCGGCGCACCGCTTCGTCGGCGAGCGCTTCCAGCGACCGTTTTCTGCCCACGATTTTGGCGATGGGGCCGAGCGTGCCCTTGGGGGTGGCGTGCAGGAGGGGCTTGATTTTGAGGAGTTTCCCCACGACCGCGACGGCGGGGGAGATGCGCCCGCCCCTTTTGAGAAATTCGAGATCTTCCACCGTGAACAGGTGCTGGATATGCCGTTTGAGGGTCTCGCCGTAAGCGTACGTTTCGTCGAGAGAGGCGCCGCCGTCCGCCCTTTGCAGCAGGTATCCGACGAGCAGTCCCTCTCCCATCGATCCGCCCATGGAATCGAGTACGAGCGCCCGCCTTTCGGGGTATTCTTCGACGAGGGAGGACGCCGCCACCGAAAAGGAGGACGCGGTGCCCGAGAGGGCGGAGGAAAAGACGACGGCGAGCACGTCCCTGCCCGCCCGGAAGCTGCTTTCGATGACGGGGCGCACCTGTTCGGCGGTGACCTGAAAGGTATGGCATTCGGCGCCCGCGCGCAGGCGGGCGTAAAACTCTTTGAGGGGGAGCGCCTTTCCCTCCCCGCCGCCGTAGCTGACCCCGTCCAGCGTATAGCCGAGCGGGATTTCGGTTATGCCGTGTTCTTCGTAAAATTCCCGCGGCATGCCGCAGCAGGAATCGGTGATGATGTCGAATTGTCTTTGCATATGCAGACTCCTTATTTCCGCGGGGCGCTTTCCTGCGGTCCGCAGAATCATTGTATCCGTGTTATGCCCCGATTGCAACCTCTTTAAGCGCCCGGGCGCTCTATTTGCGGGCGCGCTTTTTCTATTCGGCGGGCGGCTGCGTTCTACCCGGAAGCGCCGCCTTTCTATCCGCTTTATTTCTCCGTCTATCCCGGGCGGAGGCACCGGTAGAGGGGAAAACGGACTCCACCGTGGGTAGAATCGCGCAAAAAAGCGGGTTTTCCCCGCAAAAAAGGACAAAAAAGGGCATACATGCTTGACGAAACGCAAAAAAAATGCTATCATAGCTGTATGGAAAATCTGGAGACGGTCAATCGGCGCATCGCCCGGAATCTGACGCGGTACAGAAAGGCCGCGGGGCTGACGCAGGCGGAGCTTGCACAGAAGATAAATTATTCGGATAAATCGGTGTCCAAATGGGAGTCGGGCAACGGCGTTCCCGACATCTACATTTTCCTCCGGCTTGCGGAACTCTACGGGGTGACGGTCAACGATCTCGTGGGGGAGGAGCCGTCCGCGCCCAAAAAGGGGAAGGCGCCCAAGGGGCGGAACATCTTCGTCGCCCTCCTTTCGAGCGGACTGGTCTGGCTGGTGGCTACCGCCGTCTTTGTCCTGCTCAAACTGTTTCTTCCGGGAGGACCCTGGTGGGCGGCGTTTTTGTATGCGGTGCCCGCCAACGCCATCGTCATCACCGTGCTCGCTTCCGTCTGGAAATACCGCATGGTGAATTTTATCTCCGTGACCGCGCTCATCTGGTCGGCGCTCGCCTGCGTATATGTGACGTCCGCCCTCATCATCGCCCGGGTCGGCGCCCAGGCGGGCAATCTCTGGCTGATCTTTCTTCTGGGCGTGCCTCTGCAGGTTCTGGAAGTACTCTGGTACTTTTTCCGCTGGACGCTGTTTCGCGGCAGGAACGGAACAAACGGCGCCCGAAAGGCGGACGGAAGGGACAAACAGCCGGACGTAGAGAAAACGGACGGGGCAGGGGAGTGATCATCGGAAAAGGAAAGGCAAATGCTGTGCTGTCACTGTAAAAAAAATCAGGCGATCAGGACGCGCGAGAGGTCGGTGGACGGGAAGCTCCGGACGGAATATTATTGTCTGGATTGTTATCACCGGCTTTTTATTTCGGCGGACGACATCCCGGACGCGCCGGGCGTTCCGGGGCAGATCGCGATGTGTCCGAACTGCGGCACGTCGGAAGAGGATTTCCGGCTTCGCGGGCGGGTGGGCTGCGCGGAGTGCTATACATATCTCGCCCGCGCGGTGATCCCCGCCGTCATCCGCATGCAGGGGGACGAAGTGCATTGCGGGAAACGCCCCGCCTCCGAACCGGAGGAGCCGATTTTCGGGGGACGGCGCGGGGAGGCGTTCGATGGCTGAAGGGCAGGAAAATTTTATCGGCAGCACGGTGACGTCCACGCGCGTCCGCCTGGCGCGCAATCTCGAAGGCTACCCCTTTCCGGATAAGCTGTCCCCCGCGCAGGCGCGGGAGATCGTCCGTTCCTGCGGCAAGGCGCTGTCCCGGCTGGACGATTTTAAGGAGTACGACATCGGCAGCATTCCCGCCGACGAAGCGACCTATCTTCTCGAACGGCATCTGATCAGCCGCGACCTCATCCGCCGCAAGAACATCTCTTCGGCGTTCATCTCTTCGGACGGGGAAGTTTCCGTCATGGTCAACGAAGAGGATCACCTGCGGGAACAGTACATCCTGCGCGGCTGCGACCTGTATAAGGCGTACGAGCGCATCAGCGGCATCGACGAGGGGCTGGGCGGGGAGATGAAGTTCGCCTTCGACGAAAAACTCGGCTTTCTGACCGCCTGTCCCAGCAACGTGGGCACGGGGATGCGGGCGTCGGTGATGATGTTCCTGCCCGGGCTTTCCAAATACGGCAAATTGGAGGAGCTGCTGCCCTCCTTAAAGAGCAACGGTCTCACCGTGCGCGGGGAATTCGGCGAAGGGACGGCGGCGGAGGGGTATTCCTATCAGATCAGCAACGAGCGGACGCTCGGCCTTTCGGAGGCGGACATCCTCTCGCACATGAACGAAGTGGCGCTCAACTTCGCCGAACTCGAACACCGCGCCCGGCTGCGGATGCTGGACGAGGACGAATTGGGGTATAAGGATCTGTGCCTGCGCGCCTACGGCACGCTGACCAACTGCGCGGTGCTCACGCACAAGGAGCTGGCGGCGGGAATGGTGCGGGTGCGGCTGGGGGTGGCGCTCGGCTTTTTCATCGCCTCCGATCTCGGCGAGTTCAACGACTTCATCGAAGGGATGCGCCCCGTCTGTTTCCGGCGGGAGAACTGTTCGGCGGGCGCGGACGAGCGGGAACAGGACATCGTGCGCGCGGACGTCGTGCATAAAGTGCTGCCCGAGCTCGTGCGGCGCGCGGACGGAAAGGCTTAGCCGCCCGCTCTGCCGTTTTGCCGGACACCCGTCCGCGGGCGGCGGCATATAATGAATTGATTGCGGCGGGAAAGGGGCGCGCTGCGGGGAGAGAGAATGGATTATCAGTCGAAATTTTCCGAAAATCTGAAAAGGGCGATCGAGATCGCCAACGAAGCGACGGTGGAGCACGGCGCCGTGTACGTGGGCAGCGAACACGTCGTCTATGCCTTTTTGTGCCTGCCCAAGTGCGCCGCTTACGGCATTCTGGCGGGCGAAGGGGTGACCAAGGAGGAATACGAGGAAATTTTCGTCCGCATCATCGACACCAAAAATACCGTCGCGGGGTTTACCAAGCGCACGAAGGAGATGTTCGAACGCGCCATGAAATTCGCGATCGCGTCGGAGTCGGTGACGGGGACGGCGCACGTCCTGAAAGCGGTTCTGGAAAGCGATTCCTGTTACGCCGTGAAAATTCTCCGCCGGCTGGGCGCGGACATCAAGGAACTTCGGGAAAAGACGGAGCGGATCCTGCTCGCCCAGAAGCACCGCCGGGAACTCGGCTACGGGGATTCGGACGAAGGGGAGGACGCGGACGAAGCGGAGGCGGGGACGTCCCCCTATGCCGCCCGCCCGGCGCTCTTTTCCGATCCGGACAGCGCGGAGACCGCGAAAAAGCGGGAAAACACGCAGATGAAGGACTACGGCATCTCCGAGAAGAAAAAACCGCGGGACAAGGCGACGGAAAAGCTGCTGCAATACGGCACGGATATGACCGAACGGGCGAGAAAGGGCAAGCTCGACCCCGTCATCGGGCGGAAAAAGGAGATCGAAAAGGTCATTCAGGTGCTTTCCCGCCGCA
>DVGN01000041.1 GCA_018712725.1 Candidatus Scatosoma pullicola | reverse complement strand
TTCCAATTTGAACTATCAAAAATATCCCCTCCGTCACTTCGTGCCACCTCCCCTTCCAAAAGGGGAGGCATGGGTGGGGTGTCACTTCCCCTTACCATAAGGGAAGGCGGGGGCGGCTCGGCACTTCTTATCGTAAGGAGAGACAAGGAGAGGAAAGGGCGACGCCGCCATGGCTCCCTTGTGCAAAGGGAGCTGTCATGCGCAGCATGACTGAGGGATTGTATGGAGTTTCGTATCATTTTTTCGCGAAAAAATGAATGCGGGCCTGCGGAAAGATTCAACGAATAGACAACCGCGTGCGCGCGGACGATGAAATTGGGAGGTTTTTTTATGGACGAAAAAGACCGCAAAAGCGGTGCGGAATTTTCCGAGATCGGGTTCGGAAAGGAAAGCGGTTTCGGGAGTTCCGGCGGATTTGATAAAGCCGGGTTTGACGATAAGCCCGGCTTCGATTCCCTCGACGGGAAAACCGGATTCGACGATCTCGATACCCCGAGCTTTAAGCGTTCCGGAGAGGATTTTTCCGCGTTCCGGGAGGAAAAGGAGGACTTTTTCTCGGAAGAGGGGTTTGATCTGCCTACCCGGGAGGAGTTTTTAGAGGGGCTCGGCGTGCGCGCGGAACAGTCGAAAAAGTCGGCGGAGGAAAAAAGAGCGGCGGCGAAAGAGTGGTTCGACGACCGCGAAAACGCCGCCAAGGAATGGTTTCAAAACCGCGAAAAGGTCGCGGGGGAGTGGCTGAAACAGGCGGGCACGCCCGCTTCCGTCGGGATCGGAAAGGAAAAAACGACGGGGCAGAGTTTTGACGAGCGCAATTTTATGGGAAATACGGAAGGGGAAAACGCGCTTTTTGCGGATGAGGAGGAAAAAACTTCCGCATTCTCTTCGGGCGGGCCGGACGGCGGGCTTTCGGGATTTTCGGAAGAGGGCGGGACGCCGGAGGAAGTTCCGGGAGGATATGCACAGAAATCGACTTCTGAAATGCCCGCGGGAAATCCGGCTCAGCATCCGGCGGGGAATCCTGTACAAAATCCCGTACAGGAGCCGGTGCAAAAGAGGCATTCGCACGCGATGCTCGACGAGCATGCCCTGCATTCGCACACCGTGCTTTCCGAAGAGGAGATCGCGGCGCTGACCTCTCCGGATGGGAAAATTTACATGACGGTGCCGCCTCCCCGTCTGCGCGTGGACGAGATCGCCGATCGCAAAAAGTATATTAAGGAAAAATTCGCTTTGTGTGGAGAGCAAAGCGGGGACGACGGAAAGAGAAAGAAAAACTGCATCGTGCTCCTGTTTGTCGGGATTATCGTCGTCGCCCTTTCGTTTTTGATGCTGAACGCCGGAAATCCGATCGAATTTGTCTTTATGATGGCGGGCGGCTCCTGCTTTGTCATTGTCGGGCTGATGCGCATGAAAAAGGAAAAGGATGTGCGGGACGAGTATTTTCTCGTTTCCCCCTTCGCCGTGGGAAAGGCGTTCGTCGCGGAAGGGCGGTGCGCGCTGGTCGTGCATTTTTCCGTGAACGGGGTGCAGTGGTCGGCGCAGACGGTGAGCATGTCCGCAAGGGAGGTCGATTGGTGTATTTCCGCGTTTTTGCGCGGGAAACTCGTCGCCGCCTGTCGCGCGGACGCAAACGGGACGTATCAAGCGGTCGTTCTGGAGGCGTGACGGGAATTGTTTTTTTGATTTTGATCGGGGCAGGGTTGCGGCGAGCGCTGAATTGTGCCCGATGTCGGGAAGAAAAAACGTGGCTTTCGGTCGGAAGGAAGATTGCGCCTATTGGCGATTGTCTGACGGAAATGGGAGTGCAAGTCTGTGACTTTCTTGTCATGGGAATGATTCGCGGCAGAGCCGCGTTTGGCCGCTGACGCGGTAGGGGCGCAAAACTTCGTTTTGCTTGATTGGGGAGGGGTTACGCCTTGCGGCGTTTGATTGCCTGACGGCAATAGAGCGCAAGTCTTCGACTTGCTTAGGGAGGAATTATTTTACGCCTTCGGCGGTGATTGCCTAGCGGCAATGGTTTTTCTTTCGTGGGCGCTGCCCACACCCGCAAGGGACATCGTCCCTTGACCCGTATTTTCCACACCCGCAAGATACGGCAAAGACACGGCAGGAAGGTGCCCGCAGGGGCGGAGCCGGGAGAAAAATCTTGCCGAAAGGGCATAAATCCGGGCGGAAGAGTTGATTTTTCCGCTCGGATATTGTATAATGGAGAAAATTGTTTCGGGGAGAAAAAAATGAAATTTGCCTTTGCCGACGGTGAAAAGATCGGTATCTATGCGGATGGGAAAACAGAACGCGCCGAGAGCAGTTATATTACGCATTACCGCGAGACGGCGATCCGCGACTCCAAAAGCAAGGAATGGAAGACGATGGGGCGCACCGAACAGCTCCTGTCCGAAGGGTTTTACGACGGCGGGGAGGCGACGGTGACCGCGGCCGTTCAGGGAGTCAGCCTCTCGGCGGACGGGGAGAGTCTTTTATATGCCTTCACCGTCAACGATTCTTCCGGGATCTATTCCAAGCGGCTGGACGACGAAGCCAAGACGGAGGCGCATATCGTGTCCTCCAACGAAGTGGATTTTATGTCCGTCGCCTGCAACGGGCGGGGGGAGATGCTCGCCACCGTGCAGACCGACCTCTATACCTCCCGCATCGCCGTCTTTCAGAGGGATTCGGGGGACTATAAATGCGTGACGGGCGGGGATTCGCTGGACGAAAATCCCTCCTTTGCCGCGGATGGGAAAACGCTGTTTTTTAACTCGTACGGGGTGGGCAGGGATGCGAATAACAATTTCGTGGAATATATGCCCTCCGAAATTTACCGGTTGGATCCGGATACGCTCGACGTTTCTCCCATCCTCTCCGATCCGAAATTTTCCTACATAAAACCCATTGAGGACGGGGAGGGGAACCTCTATTGCATCCGCAAGCCTGGGCGGGTGAAGACGGGCGGGAATCCCCTTCTCGAAATTCTGCTCATCCCCGTGCGCATTTTGCAGGGGATCGCGGGGTTTATCTCCGCTTTCGTGCGCTGTTTTGCCGGCAAGAATATGGTGTCCGGCGGGGGCAGGGTTGCGGATACGGGCGGAGGCGCCGCCAAAAACGGAAAGCCGAATGCCGGTAAGGCGTTTATCAACAACAATCTCGTCAACGTGGACAAGGAGATGAAACGCAACAAAAAACAGGCGGATTACGGCTTTATCCCCATGAGCTGGAAACTCGTCCGTCTCGCGCGGGAGGGGAAGGAGGAGGCCGTGCTCGCCTCCGGCGTCGCCGATTTCTGCCTCGCCGAAGAGGAGGGGAAGAGCGTTCTGGTCTATACCAACGGCAGGCATATCTTTTCCGTCCGTGAAGGGGAAAAGCGCAAAAAGCTCGTCGATACCGAATTCTGCCTGAAAGTGGGCGGGGTATTCGACGCGGGCGAAGAGCGGGGATTATATGACTTTTTCTGATTTTGGCATGGGCAGGTATTTGACGAAATAAAACGCGCCCCGCAGCCGTCCGGCTGCGGGGCGTATATTTTTTGCGCGCTTTGGATAGATTTTATCGGGGGAAACAGCGGACAATCCCTCAGTCAGCTATCGCTGCCGGCTCCCTTTGCACAAGGGAGCTATGGTTGGGGGCGCTGCCGCCCGCCCGTTTCGCCTTTCTGTAAGGAAATGCGCGTTACATCACGACGATGTCCATCGCCTTGAACTGCTCTTTTAAGGATTCGGGGAAGGAATCGTCCGTGATGAGCACGTTGATGTCGGTCGGGCGCACGAAGGTGTAGGGCATGATTTTGCCGATCTTCGAGCTGTCCAGCATCATGTACAGGAATTTCGCCTTCTTGCGCACCAGGCGCAGCAGGTCCGCCTCCACCTGCGAGCCGCACGAAAATCCGTTTTCGGGCGTGAACGCCGACGCCGAGATGATCGCGAGTTCGAAATTGGTGTCCGTAAAGTACAGCGAAGACAGCGGCGACGCCGTGGAGAGGTTTTCTTTGATGAGTTCGCCGCCCAGAAGGTTGATGGTGATGTTTTTTTTCTGCGCCAGCTCCTTGGCGACCACGATGCCGTTTGTGAACACCGTGCAGACGATGTCCGGCATCTCCTTGGCGAGATACAGCGCCGTCGTGCCGCCGTCGATGAAGATGGACGACCCTTCGTCGATCAGCCCCGCCGCTTTCTGCGCGATCATGATCTTTTCGTCCGTGTGGATGGTCGTCTTTTTCGTGTACGGTTCGCCGGAGGTCTTCTGCACCTCCTTCACCGACATCGCGCCGCCGCGCACGCGGATGATCTTGCCCTCCTCTTCCAGCTGGAAAAGATCACGCCGCAAAGTCATCTGCGATACGTTCGGAAAATGCTCTTCAAGCTGTTCCAGCGTCAGTTTTCCGCGTTTGTCCAAAAGCTCCGCGATCTCTTCGATGCGATCTCTTTTCATCTTTGTGCCTCCTCTTTGCTTTTGTCTCACATAAAATTTATCATAAAACTGACAAAAAATCAAGCAAAAAGAATGAAATTTTTCAAAAAATTTTATTGATAATCACATAAATTGCAAAAATTGCCCGAATCGGGGCGACGTCGGGGCTGTTTGGGGATTATTCCGGGGCAGTTTTGGGGTTGCGCCGGGTGTTTGGGAGGACGGTTCTGCCCATTTTGTGGCGGGGGGAGTGCCGCAGACCGGCTGTGGGATTGTTTGTTCGTGGTTCGATTTGCTATATCGGAAAACGGGCTTTCTTATCCCCTCCGTCTCGCTCCGCTCGACACCTCCCCTTTCCAAAAGGGGAGGCAGGAAGGGGGGGTGCTTTCGCGCACCTCCCCGCCTATACCACAGCTCCCTTGTGCAAAGGGAGCTGTCTGCGCAGCAGACTGAGGGATTGTATGGGGTTTCGTTACATTTTTTCGGAGAAAAAATGTAACGAGATTCTGCGGAAAATTTTAACGGAGAGACAACCGCGTGCGCGCGGAGCGTTGCTCCGCTAAATCGCGCCTCCCTCTTTGCCCCGATGGGGCAAAGTTCCTGTCCCCGAACTTCGAATAAGCAGGAATAACCGAAGTTTCGGGCATCAGTCGCGGACGGGACAAGGAGCCTGCGTAAA
>DVGN01000040.1 GCA_018712725.1 Candidatus Scatosoma pullicola | reverse complement strand
TGGATTCGAACCAACGAATGACGGAGTCAGAGTCCGTTGCCTTACCGCTTGGCGACACCCCAATATTTCTGTTCCCGCAAAAGACCGCAAAGTCGATTCGCTCTTTCCATGTCCCTCGCGTTTTATCTTGTGTTATTTTAGCAGACTTTTTGCTTTTTGGCAAGCGTTTTTACAGCCATTTTTCTACTTTTTTCAATTTTCCCGCAAAAAAGCCAAATTCTCCTCCGTTTCGCCCTTCCCTTTCCCTTATAATGGATGCCGAAAGAATGCATCCGGAGGTACATAATTATGTTACTCAGCGAAATCGTCGGGAAAAACGTCTATGCGGGAAAGGCACTGCGCGGCGTCTGCCGGGGCGTATGTCTCTCCCTGAAATCCCGTGCCGTCAAATACCTGCTGTGCAGCCGCGAGACGGCAAAGAGCAACGACTACACCGAATTTTCCGTGGGCGTGGGCTGCGTCGGCGCGATAGACGACGCCGTCGTTTTAAGGCGCATGCGCACCGCCGTACCCAAAAACTGCGCCCGATTTTTCGCCGGACGCCCCGTCTATTCGGAGGACGGCGCTTACCTGGGTATCGCATCCGATCTCGCCATGGAAAATTTCGTCGCCACCCGGCTGATTACCGACACGGGCAAAACTTACCCCGCCGCCGCCATTTCCGCGATCGGAGACGCGGTGCTGCTCAAACGCGCACCTCTCTTTCCTCTCGGCAGGCTCGTTCCCGAAGGCGTCGCCCTTCCCGACGCCCCGGCGGGCACCGTCGTGACCCGTGCCGTACTCAAAAGCGCCGTCATGTCCGGCAAACTCATCCGCCTCACTTCCAAGCTGCTGCCCGGCACGGACTACGCCCTTTCCCTGTTATGACGCCGCCCTCATTTTCCCATACGGACGAGTTACCGCCCGCGGAAATTTCCGCAGGCGGTATTTTCGTTTACAGCGCGTATTTCGCGGTCATTTTCAGCACGTTTGCCAGACAGTCGTTCAGATCCCGCACCTCTTTTCCCGAAAGCAGATCCTTGGTGGCGTACAGCGTGATCCGACGGGAGATGCCCTCCGCTTCCAGCCGGTCGCCGGGGGTCAGATCCGCCGTCTTCAGCTTTTGCAGCATCTTCCGCACGTGTTCGAGCCGGAGTTTCCCGTCCTCCATGCCGTATTCCCCTTCCTCCGCCGGCTCTTCCTGCCGCAGGGAAGTATTCAGTCGATCGCGCACAAAGGTATTTTCCCTGTCCGGGAGCGTATATACGGCGCGCCTGCCCGCCTCGACGTTCCTTTCCCGCCGCGCGCGGCGGGCGTCTTGTACCCCGCCGACAATTTGCAGCAACAGGGAAAAAAGCCCCGTGGCGGCGCCGAGCAGGATTCCGAACGCCGCCGTATCCGCGTCCGAAAAATTTTCCGAAAAGAACGCCGCAAAAAAGCACGCACACCCCGAAAACAAAGCCGCCGACGCAAAAATGCCCTTCCGTTTCGTGCGTACCTCCGCCGCAAACGCCGCCGCAAGGCATATAACCGCAGCCGCGACGACCGCCCAGGCCGGAGCGCCGCCGAACGCCTCCCGCGCAAACGCAAACACCCGCATAAGACCAACCTCCGCTATGATGACGGAGGTTATTATACCCCTTTCCGCGCGTCGCATTTCCCGCGCTTTTGTCGCATTTTGTCCTTTTTCCGCGATTTACCCTGCCATAGGACGTGGGCAGGGTTGAGACTACCGCAAAACGTCCGTCTGAAATCCCAGCCGGATATTGACGATCGTACAGCGGATATGCGCGGGATCCGCCCCCATGATCTTCGCCACGGCGTCCCGATACAGGCGGAGCTGGGACGCGTAGTGCTCCCGCAGGTATTCGGCGTCCCTCGTCGAATACTTATAATCGACGATGCGGATCTCCCCGTCGGAAACCGCCAGAAGATCGAGCGCGCCCTGGAAGAGCACCTCTTCCTTTGCGCAGTCCGCCGGCTTGCCCCGCCAAACCTCCCCCGCGGGCAGGGAGACGAGAAATTTCTGTTCCCTGTACAGGCGCATGCCGAAGAGTTCGGAAAACACGGGCAGGGCGAGAATTTTCAGGAGCTGTTTTTCGTCGATGCGCGCGAGCGTCTCCGGCGAAAGCGCCCCCTCCGCCGCCAGCCTTTCCGATTCCGCGCGGACAAACTCCTCCGAAGGCACCGCGGGCAAAAAACAATGTTCGAGAAAGGCATGGTACGCCGTTCCGGTCTCCCGGGCGTCCTCTTCGGGAAAGAGTTCGGGGACGGAAAAATACTCTCCCGAAAAGGCGCGGGGCGCGGCGGACGACTCTTTCAGGACGGCGGAAGCGGAACTCTTCACGGGCAGACCGACGGCGCCCGCGTACGGGTATTTCCACAAAAACGCCCGCACGATCTCCTTTGACAATTCCCGATCCGCCTTGACGACGAGCGCCGATTTTTCCTGTTTGGGCGGCTCTGTCTCCTCCTCTTCGCCGAGATATTTTTCCCAGACGGAAAAATCGACGAAATCGGCAAACGACCTGGCATATTTCACGTCTGGCATGACGGGCACGTCGGAAAAGATCGGGTGCAGGGCGTACTTGGCGCGGGTGAGGGCGACATAGAAGAGGTTCATCTCGTCTTTGACCTCCTCCGCAACCTGCCGTTTGCCGCACAGCCGCGTGAGCAGCGTATGGCTCTTTACCATCGATTCGGGGCGATAGCAGCGGGGGGCGATGCCGAATTCCCCGTCGAGGCGCACTTCGTCCCTGTCCTCCCCGTGAAAATGCTCGCTGAGGTCGTCCAGGATGACGACGGGATATTCCAGCCCTTTGGAAGCGTGCATGGTCAGCACTTTCACGGAATTTTCCCCGCCGTTTTCGCTGTACTCGACGTCGTACCCGAGCGCGCGCAGGCGGTCGAGAAAAGCATGGACGGACAGTGGCTCCGGCTCCGACGCTTCGGCGATAAAGCGATGAATGCGGCGGAGGCACTCCTCCCCGTTGTCCCGGGAAAGGAGGCGCGCTTCCATGTTCGTCTCGGCGAGCAGCCCGACGAGCAGTTCGCCCGCGTCCTGTACGGCGGAAAGGGTCCTCAGCTTTTTCAGATATCCGTAAAAACGATTGAGTTTGAAGGCAATTTCGTCTTTTTGCTCCGCGGCATAGGCGCGGCAGCAATCGCGGAAGTTCCGCGGCGCCCTTTCGTCCTCTCCCCCATCGGGACACGCCAGGCGGATGCGGGCGAGATCTTCGGCGGTCAGTCCGCCCATCGCGGAGAGCAGCGCCGAACAGAGGGGAATGTCCTGTTCTTCGTCGTCGATGAGGGAGAGGATGTCGATGAGGGTTTCGACCTCCGGGTATTTGCAGATGTTGACGGCGGCGACCGAGGCGACGGGGATCCCCTCTTCCGTCAGCGCGCCGATGACCTCCGCGATCCGCCCTCCTTTCTTGCGGGACAGGACGGCGATGTCCGAATACTCCGCCCGACGCCGTTTTCCCGTATCGGGGTCGAAAAATTCGCGATTTCGCTCCCGTTCGATCAGGCGGCGCACTCTCGCTCCGTACTCCGACAATTTCTTCCTGCCCGCAAGGTAGCTGTCGACGACCGAATACACCCCCCGTTCCGCCTCTTTTTTCTCTTCGTCCTTCCAGATATGCACCTGCACCCTTCCGCTGTTCGTCTCATACCTGCCCCCTCTCTCCATGACGGAACCGGCGGCGTAGTCGATGCCGGCGGTCTCGTTTGTCATCGCGCGGAGGAACTGCGAATTGACCGCGTCCAGAACGGCGTCCGCGCTTCGGAAATTGCGGGTAAGGAAGAGGGAGGAGGCGCCTTCCGTCCCTTCGAACTCCCGCTGCTTGCGCACGAAAAATTCCGACTTGCTGCCGCGGAAGCCGTAAATGGACTGCTTGACGTCCCCGACGAGAAACACGTTTTCCCCCGAGACGGCGGAGAGAATTTTCTCCTGCACGGGATTGACGTCCTGATACTCGTCCACGAACACGTATTTGTACTTCGCCTTCATCTCCTCCGCCACGGCGGGCTGGGACAGAAGGGAGAGGGCGACGTGTTCGAGATCGTTGTAATCGAGCACCCCGCGTTCCCTTTTCAGTTCCCAAAGCCGGTCGTCCAGGCGGAGCAGGTATTCGACGAGACACTCCGCAATCTCCCCCGACCGCAGATAATCGTCCAGCTCCTCCGCGCGGGAACGGACCTTCGCGCAGTCTTCAAAAATGTCCTTTTTGACGGAATCGCATATCTTGGCAAGGCGTGCCATATGCAGAGTATCCTCTTCGGAGTCGTCCTTTTTGGCACTCTCTTTCCGCGGGATGGAAAAGCCGCTTTTCGCGGGCAGGGCGCAGGCGGAAAAATAGTCCGCCTCGCCCGCGATCGCCCGGAGCGCGCCCGCCACCGTCTTCGCATTCTTTTCGGATTTTGTCCTGCCGACGGCGCGGAAGTATTCCTCCTCCTTCTCCGCCAAAGCGGCGTAATAGTCGCATTTTTCCCGCAGCATGGAGAAGAGCGCCGCCGCGATCCGGTCGAATTTTTCTTCGGTAAAGGGCAGGGAATTTTGCATAAACTCCCTGTAATCGGCGCGTTCGCGGAGCTTGTCGTAGAGCGAGAGCAGGATCTTCCGCAGATTGTTGTCGCTCTTTTTCCGCCAATAGACGGAAAGCAGGCGGAGAAATTTTTCCTCCCCCTCGTCGTACGCCTCTTCGAACAGCTCGTCCAGAGCCTTGCTCCGCAGCTCGCTGCCCGCCGCGTCGTCGCTCCCGATCACGGAAAAGCTGCCGTCCACGCCCGCCGCGAAAAAGTGGGCGCGGATGAGCCGGGAACAGAAGGAATGGATGGTGGAAATGTCCGCCCCCGGGACGTCGGCGAGCTGTTCGCGCAGCCGCGCCCGCTGCTCCGGCGACGTATCCTTCCGATTGATGGCGCGGATGATCTCCCGGCGGAGCTTGTCCTTCATCTGCGCCGCCGCCTTGTTGGTGAAGGTGACGGCGAGGATCTCCTTCACGTCCGTCCCCGAAATGATGAGCCGGAGGATCTTTTCGATCATCACCGTCGTCTTGCCGCTGCCCGCCGACGCCGAGACGATCGTCCGCCCCGCCGCGCCGATGGCGGCGCGCTGTTCTTTCGTAAATTTGTCCGCTTCTTTCTTTTCCGCGGCGTTCTCCGCCCTTTCGGCGACGTCTTCCGTTCTTTTATTTTCAGCCATTTTCTTCCTCCGTCCTTTTCCGATTTTTCCGTTCCTCTTCTTCCCGCCGCGCGATCCCCGCGATCGCCTTGGGCGTGATCTTCTCTTCGTACCGCGGTTCCGCAAGGTCATAATTGAAGCCGCAGAGACCGCCGTATTTGCAGTATTTGCATTCGTCCTTATAGGGAGAAGGGGCGATAAAGCCGCCTTTCAGCTCCTCCACGCCCCGTTCGGACACGAAGGCGGCATAGCGGAGGAAGTCGGCAAAGGTCTCTCCGTCCATCACTTTCGGCCGACGGGAATTGTTCATGCCCGCGCCAAAAAAGTCGCTGACCTTTCCTTCGGAGAGGGCGAGATCCCCCGACCGCAGCGCCTCTTCGTCCCCGTTCAGAAAGCCCAGCATGCGGAATTTCACCTCCTCCCCGTCCGTATAGGCGAGAGAGGCGGGGAAATAGAACACCCCTGCGGGTTCCCGTTCGCCGCACACCGCCGACATATACAGTTCGAGCTGCAATTTCCGCCCCGTGTAATAGGAAACGGGCGAATCGTCGATGCTCCCCGTCTTGTAGTCGATGACGCGGACGTATTTGTCCGTGCCGTCCACCCGGTCGACCTTACCGCGGAAAATGCCCGCGTCCACCGAACTCTCCGTCTTCTCCACGCGAAACGCCGAGCCCGTGATCTGCCGCCAGACCGCCGCCGCCGCCTCTTCTCCCTCCCGGAGCAGATTGCGCGAAGCGTACTGTCCCGAAACGGTGTCCGACTGCGCGACGTACAACGGGTCTTGCAGCAGCTTTTCCCCCGTCGCGCGCGCATATCCGCGCGCCTTTTCCTCCGTGTCCAGCCCGGCGATCGCCCCCGCCGTCTGCTCTAAAAGTTTATGGATGAAATTCCCCGAATCGACCGCCATGACGATCGTCTCGTCCCGGTCTTTCAGCCGGAGACCGTTCTTGGCGAAGTTGCAGAACGGACAGGAAAAATAGCTTTCCAGCTTCGTCGGCGAAATCCTCCCCTCCCGGAAAAACAGTTCTTCTCCGCATTGAACGCGTACCTGCCCGTCCCATTTTTGCAGATAGTCGTCCTTTTCGCGCACGGAAAGCTCTTCCAGGGCGGCATAGAGGGAGGAATATTCGCGGCGGGTGTCCCCCTGCCCCTTTTCAAACGCGCGCCTGTTCAGAAGCAGTTCCCGGATGGCGGGAACGCGCGCCGAACAGCGGTAGGAAAAGGAAGCGGCGCGTTCGACGGGCAGTTTTTTTCCTCCTTTTTCGCAGAACAATCCGTTTACGTACCGCAAAATTTCGCTGAGCGCCGGCTCCGAACCGTCCGCCGCCAAAGGATAGGAGAGGAACAATTCGTCCGTGAAGGTACAGAGATTGAGGCAGACCGCCTCCCGCGCCCGCAGGTTGACTTCGGCGATCGTCGGCTCCAGCATCGTCCTGACTTCCGCCAACCGCTCGATTTCCCTGTCCGAGATAAGCGCCGTATCGTCCGCACGGCGGGGAACCTCGTCCGTCATGCCCGCCGCAAACAGCACCCGCACCTTTTCGATGCGGCTGTCCGCAATGTCCCCCACGAACACCGCGTCCGCTTTCAGGGGGATGAGGGAAATATCCGTCGCGTCCAGGCCGTCGGAGAGGACGGCTTCGAATTCCGCCGCCGTCATCTCCCTGTCTCCCGTCACCGATTCCGCTTCCGAAAGCAGCCTTTCCAGGGCGGAGGAGATCTGTCCGAGATACCCCTTTTCCGCGGCGTCCTCCAAGGCGGAGGATAGCGTTTCGAGCTGTGTTTCCGCGTCGAAATCGGCGAGAATTTTGCGCACGGCATTGCAGTAGTCTCTGCCCTGCCCCTTCCGTTTTATATTTTTCGTCGCCGTGAGCAGCCGTTCCCGACAGCGGCGGCAGCCCTCCAACTCCTCTTCCGTATAGTCCTTTACAACATCGCCGCTGCGGATCTCCCGCTTTGCCCCGCCCCGATAGTTGGCGAACTTCAAAAGATAATTGCGGTAGATATCGCTCCCGCCGAAAAAGTAATTGGCGGCGAGCGCCTGCACGGAATCGGGGGAAAATCCCTCCCGCACGACGTCGAAACAGGAGAGCAGAAATCTGCCCAAAGGATGCCGTTTCAGGGATTTTTTCTCGTCGAAGAAGTACGGGATGCCGTATTCGTCGAACGCCTTTTTCAAGGGCAGGGAATAGGCGGCGCCCGAAGAGACGAGCACGGCGAAATCCCGCCAGCGCAAGTCCGGATTTTCGGCGATCCGCTGCCGGATGTTGGCGGCGATATATTCCGCCTCCCCGCTCTTGTCCTTGATTTCCGCGATGTGGACGCGATCCGTCCCGCGCGTCTCTCCGTTCAGCCTCTCCGGCTCGAACAGCCCCGTGCGCAAAACCTCCGCCTCTCCGCCGAGAGGGACGCCGCAGTTACGCCTGCGCAGCCTGCCGCCCTCCTCCGCCGCCCGAGAAAAGGCGTCCGCCGCGCGATTGCAGTAAATCGCTTCCTTTCCCGCGCAGAATACCCCCACGACGCCCGCCGCCCGTTCCGCCGCCGCGCGCACCGCTTCCGCCGCCTGGCGGGTGAGGGAATCGTAGCAGAGGAAAAACACCGTCGTCCCGCCGATTTCCTTATCCGTCCGGATGCGGCCGGGCAGCAGGGACAGATACCGGCTCTCGTCCGCGAACCCCTTTTCCCGCAGATAGGAAAGATACTCCCCGTAAATCGCCGCGAGGTCGGCGAGCTTGTTTTTGAGCAGGTCGTCGGGCAGGCTTTCCAGACTTTCGCGCAGGGTGTCCTCCGTGATCTCGGACGCCGCCATCTGCGCGATCGTCTCGTACACGCTCTTCGCTTCGCCCGCGATACCGGACGCGGAGGTAAAGCATTTCAAAGCGCCCCTGCGCTGCAATTCCGCCATGATGCCGCCCACCGCCATGACGGAGCCCTGTTTGCTCAGGATCCGCCCGTCCGCGCCGAGATAGCGCGCGAATGTCGTGACGGAGGAAGAAAACGTCCCCCCCGTCGCGGCGACGAGCGCCCGCTCCGCGATGAGCGTCAGCCTGTCCTCGCAGAAGATGAGATTTTTTCCGCCCGTCTTTTCGACGGCGGCAGCCCGTTCCGCCATCAGTTCCATACATTCGGAAAGGGTGTAAGCTGTCAGTATCGTCGTCATAAACTCTCCCTGCCGCGCGCCTGGCGAAAGCGCCCGCCGCGGCATTTGTCCGCCGTTTGTCTTTACGCTCTTATTATAGCATATCGGAAAGGAAAATTTCAGCTTTTTTTCACAATAAATTTCCCGAAATCCCGATTTTATTTTTACAAACGGAAAAAGATGTGGTATAATAGAAAGGACATCATCGAAAAAAATCGAAAGAAGCAAAGGCGCGCCGACCTGCGGCACCCGCTTTTGCACGGAGCATTCCCCATGAAAAAGAGACAATTTGCGGCGGCGATTTCTTCCGCGCTCTGCGCGGCGCTGCTCCTTTCTTCCTGCTCGAGCGGATCGGCGACGAGCTTTTCCTCCAACTGGTACTCGGACACCACGCTGAACACCGCCATCGCCGGCACCACGGAAACGCTCGTGTACCGCGTCGGTCTGGAACCCGATTCCGGCGCCAACAGCGCCTATTCCGTCATGTATTCGGACGGGACGTACACGGCGACGCTCACCGTGGAATCCGTAAACGGCGAAAATCTCTACTGCTACCGCACCTCTCTCGAAATTTCCAATCAGTACTATTTCGGCGACGAAGTTTCGGACGTCAAGGCGGACAAAGTCACTTCGGAGGTGTATTTCCGCAGCACGCAGGCGGGACTTCGCCCCGTTTCCTCCTTCAAGGAAGTGGAGAGCCGCTCGCCCGCCCTCCTGACCCCCGAATCGCTGAACTCCTGCTATATCGACTATCACTTCAGCGTGCAGATCGAATACGAACCCGACGGCTCCGCCGGCAAGAGCACCTATACCGACCTCACCGCCGAAGAGCCCTCCCCCCGGACGTCGGACTTTTCCATCGAGACGGGCGGCAACAGCTATATCGACAACGAAGAGATCCTCTTCGCCCTGCGCGGCGTCACCTACGATTCTGCCAAATCCTTCCAGGTGTACAACGCTTCGGTGGACAGGGTGCAGACGGTGCGCGCCACCCCCTCCGAATCCGATTCGGACCGCTTCGATTTCTCCATAGGCGGCGAAGAGGGCACCCACAAAATCACTTATTACCCCGTCTCCATCGGCATCGCCGAAGAGCAGTCGGGCGGAACGCAGACGGCCTGGTATGCCGACACGACCGACACCCGCCGCAATACGAATCGGAACGTCATGCTGCGGCTGGAAACCCCTTTGGCGTACTCGCTCGGCACGTTGGTCTACGAATTGCAGTCGGCGGAATTTGCGGATACCGGCATATCCTGAATCTTTCCGTCCGACGGGAAAAGTAAAAACGCCGTAAAACAGGGCGCCGGGTCAAAAAAGACCCGACGCCGTTTTTTATGCCTTGTTTTCGGACGAAGGCTCCGCCTCTTCGGAGACCAGCCCCTTCATGAACGCGCAGCAGATCTCCGCCATCTTTTCGGGGGATTCCCGCTCCTTTGCGCTCAGCCAGGCGACGAAGATGTTGTACATCCCCCCGGAGAGAAAATACAGCCGATAGGAGGTCTCCGCCGATTCCTCCTTCTGCAGATGCGGAAAGGCGGAGCGGTTGAGACATTCCAGAATGAGATTGCGCTGTCCCGCGTCGATGATCGTTTTGAGGGCGGAGGCGTACCGGTCGGCGTAGTCGAACAAAGTCAGCCAGAAGCGGTACCAATCCCCGTTCCGCCGATTTTCGTGGCAGACGGGATTGACGCTGCGGATGATGTATTCCACGAGGCTGACCAGAACGTCCGATTTGCTCTTGAAATGGCGGTAGTAGGTCATGCGGGAAACGCCCGCCTCCCGCACGATGTCCGTGATCTTGATGCTCTCGTACGGCATGCGGCGCATCAGCCGCAAAAGTCCCGTGACGATATACGTTTCAAACTCCCCTCCGCTCTCCGCGGTCAGGCCGCGTTCCTCTTTTTCGGGCATATCCGCCTCCCCGCGCCCGCGCGCTTCATTTCTCATATACCGATCTCTTCAGAACGCCTATGTACGGCAGATTGCGGTACTCCTCCGCGTAGTCCATCCCGTATCCCACCACGAATTCGTCTTCGATGACAAAGCAGGTGTATTCCGGTTCCATGGGCGCCTCCCGCCTCTCCGGCTTGTCGAGCAGCGTGACGATGTTCACGCTGGCGGGCGCGCGGGAGATGAGCATCTTTTTGAGGTTATAGAGGGTGTTGCCCGAATCGATGATATCCTCCACGATGAGCACGTCCCTGCCCGCGATGTCCGTCGTCAGATCCTTGGTCACCTTCAGCCGGCCCGTCGATTCCGTCCCCGCGCCGTAGGAGGACACCGCCATAAAATCGAGTTCGAGCGGCGTGGTCATGTGCCGGATGAGATCGGCAAAAAAGACGACGCTCCCTTTCAGGATGCAGACGACGAGAGGCCGCCTGCCCTCATACAGCCTGTCCAGCTGCGCGGCGACTTCCTTCACCCGCTTTGCGATCTGTTCTTCGCTGAGCATCACCCGCTCGATACTTTTGTCCATCACATTCATTTGTCCGTTTCCTTTTTCATGCGTACTGCCATTTTCAGCGCGCCCGCCGCCCCCGGCGAAACCCGCAGTTTTTCCGAAATTTCCACGCCGCACACGGCGTAGACCTCTCCGCTTTCGTCCGCGAGCAAAGGCAGCGTTTCCCGCATCGCCCGCGGCACTTTTTTATCGATCAGATACCGCTTGATCGTCCGCCGCCCGCCGCCGAATTTCTCGATGAAGTCCCCTTCCCGCCGCAGGCGGAAGGCTGCATTCTCCGGCACTTTATCCTTATCCAAAAGGAGCGCCCGCCCCCAGATATCCGCCGGAAGCCCGCCGGACGTGACGATGATCTCAACCCTGCCCCCGTCGGTTATTCCTTCCCGGAAGGGCGCATGCCATTCCCTGCCCCCGGAATTTTCCCCTTCCGCCCCTTGCGGCTTATAAAAAGCTATGCACTCGTACTCCCGTTCGGCGACGATCCCGCGGGGCAGGGAGACGCGGCTGCCCGTCTGCAGGGATTGCAGGCGGAAGGCATCGTCCAGGTTCTTTGCCGTGTAGTCCCTGTCTGCGCCGAGCGCTCTGAGCGCCGTGAGACAAGCCCTGCGAAAGAGGGAGGGCGCGGGGGAAAAATGCAGGCGGATTTTTCCGTCGCCGCTCCCCTGCCCCCCTGATTTATCAAAAAGGTCGTCGGAAAGCGCGTACAGAAAATCGTCGTCCTCCGCCGCCCGCCGCGCGAACGCCGCGAGGTTCCCCGCCGCGCCGGGGACCGCCTCTTCCAGGCGGGGAAGCACTTCCAGCCGCAGTTTGTTGCGGGTAAAGGCGGCGTCTTTGTTGCTCTCGTCCTCCCTATACGCCAGCCCCTTTTCCTTCGCATAGGCGGCGATCTGCGCCCGCGTGCAGGAGAGCAGGGGGCGGAGGTATTTTCCGCGGCGTTCGGTCATCCCCTTCGCGCCCGTGAGCGACGCGCCGCGGCAGAGCCGGAACAGCACCGTTTCCGCTTCGTCGTCCAGGTGGTGCGCCGTGGCGATAAAGTCCGCCTTGCCTTCGGCGAGCAGACTTTCAAAGGAACGGTAGCGGAATTCCCGGGCGGCGGTTTCCAGCCCCACCCCCTTTGCCGCCGCTTCGGCGGGACAGTCGGCGGAGAACACGAACAGGGGGATTTCCCAATCCCGGCACAGTTCGCCGACAAAACGGGCGTCGGAAAGGCTCGCCTCCCCGCGGATGCCGTGTTCGCAATGGACGGCGGACAGAAAAAAGCCGCACCTTTCCGCTTCCCCTTTCAGCATGTGCAGAAGGGAAACGGAATCCATGCCGCCCGACACCGCCGCGCAGACGCGTTTTCCCGAAAAGCCGCTCCAATCGATCATGGTTTCAGTATATCACACCCGGCGGATTTTTGCAAGAAAATCGGGGGCGTTGCGGAAAATAACGCCCCCGGGATAAAATTTCCGTTTTCCGATTTGTTTCCGCCCCGTTCCGCCGTCAGGGAAGCTGAATCTCGTACAGGTCTTCGGGCGGAATTTTCTTGGTGGAATTCTCCACGAACTTATGCACTTCCGCCGCCGCCTTTTCGACGGGGACGTTGGTTCCCGCGCCCGCGACGCAGCCGCCGGGACAGCCCATGCCTTCGATCAGACAGCCGTTTTTCTTGCCGAGTTTGGCGAGCAGCAGCACCTTTTTGCAGGCGTCCAGCCCCTCCGCGTGTTCGATCTTCACCTCCACGCCGGGATAGTAGGCGTGTACGCATTGTTCGATGGCGGAAGCGACGCCGCCCGCGACGGCGTATCCCCTGCCCGCGCCCGTCGCTTCGTGAATGGCGATCCCCTTTTCGTACTTGGAAAAATCGATGTTGCGCGCGGCGAAAATGCCCGCGAGTTCCTCAAACGTGATGACGAAATCGACGTCGCTGCGCACGGAGGTGCGGGAGGCTTCCAGCTTCTTCGCGGCGCACGGACCGATGAACACGACGCGCGCCTGCGGGCTCTTCTGCTTGATGCTGCGCGCCGTGGCGACCATGGGGGTCAGCGCCTGCGACACTTCGCCGATGAGCTGCGGGAACTGCTTTTTCGCGAGCATCGCCCATGCGGGGCAGCAGGAGGTGAGCAGGAAAGGCAGCTTTCCGGGCAGCACTTCGTCCACATAGTGATGGGCTTCCGTGCAGGCGCCCACGTCCGCGCCGCTCGCCACTTCGTGCACTTCCTTGAATCCGATGTCTTTGAGCGCCCCCGTGATCTGCGCGAGCGTGACGTCGGGGCCGAACTGCCCGACGATGGCGGGCGCGACCTCCGCGACGATATAGTCCCCTTTGCGGATGGCGCGGATGAGCTGGAATATCTGCGATTTGTCCGCGATCGCGCCGAAGGGACAGCTCACCATGCACTGCCCGCAGCCCACGCAGATGTCGTTGTTGATCTTCGCCCTGCCCAATTCGTCCGAGCCGATCGCCTTGATGCCGCACGCCTGCGCGCAGGGGCGCACTTTGTGCGCGATCGCGTCATAGGGACAGGCCGCCTTGCACTTGCCGCACTTGATGCACTTGGAGCGGTCGATGACGGATTTTCCGTCCACGATGGAGATCGCCCCTTTGGGACAGGCGGCGACGCAGGCCTTCGCCACGCAGCCGCGGCACTGATTGGTCACTTCGTAAACGTTGTCCTCGCAGGCGTCGCACGCCGACGGGATCACCTGCATGAGGGGCGGCTCGTAATATTTATCCGAAATGTCGCTCTGATCCAGCCCGCTCGTGATGTGCACCGGTTTGTCCGCGGGGCGCAGGGACATGCCCATCGCCAGCCGCACCCGCTCGGAAGCGATCGCCCGTTCCCGATAGATGCTCTCGCGGTACTGCGGGACTTCGGTGGGCGTGATCGTGTACGGGATCGCCTCGATGTCATTGTTGACGTTTTCGGGTTCGGAATCGAACGCCACCTTTGCCACTTCCTTGAACACTTCGTGCCGGAGCTTTACGACCGAAGTTTCCAATCCTCTCATGTTCTCTCTCCTTCTCCCGCTGTGCGGGAAATATATAAAAAATGTATTTTATGCTTTGTTATAAGACCGGGTATTATCATACCGCAAACGGCGGAAATTGTCAACCGGATACGCCGTCGGAAAGCGATTTTTTCCCGCTCCCCGCCGATTTTTTCGCTTTTTCCGCCGTCCGGAAGGCAAAACGGGGAATTCTCCGCCCTGTTTCCGCTCCGCAAAAACGCCGTCGTCAAATACCTGCCCTCCCCTTTTGCGAATTTATACCACGTCAAAACGCATAGATACCGGCAAGCCCGACAATGCAGAACGACGTATATACGCGTTTCGTTTTTGCAAAGCGAAACGCCCTCAGAAACCGCCTTTGGACAATTCCCCCGCCAACAGCGCCAACGACGCCGAGAGGTCTTCGTTTTTCAGGATCACCCCTTTGGGCGCGCGCAAGGGGGCGGGCGCGAAGTTCCAGACCGCCTTGATCCCCGCTTTTGCCATCCTGTCCAGCGTCTCCTGCGCCGCCGCCTTGGGGACGGTGATGATCCCGATGTTTATCTTATGCTCCCCGACGAAATTTTCGAAATCGTCGAGCGGATAGACCGTCTTCCCCGCGATCTTCTCCCCGATTACCTCCGGGGAAACGTCGAAGGCGGCGACGATGTTCAGCCCGTTGTTGCGGAATCCTTCATACCCCAAAAACGCCTTTCCCAGACCGCCCGCGCCCACGACGACGGCGTCCGAAAGGTTGTCGTAACCGAGAAATTTTTCGATGTCCGCGATCAGCCCCGCCACTTCGAACCCCAGCCGCGGCTTGCCCGGCCGGGAGGACACCAGCGCCAGATCCTTGCGTACCAGCACCGCCGAAACGGGGATATTCTGCGCGATGACGGCGGAAGATATGTACTTCTCCCCCTTCTGATTTTCCTCCTGCAAAAAGCGGAGGTACAGGGGCATCCGCCCGATCGTCGCCCTCGACATTTCCTGCATACTCATCCGAATCGCTCCCGTATTATTGATATATTTTTATCGAGAAGAAAGTATAGCAAAAAAACGGCGCCCCGTCAAGCGGAGCGCCGCGCCATTCGCGCAAAGGGAAATTTTTGTTCGAAAGGAACATTTTCCCGTCGTTTTTTTCCGATGCCGCCCGCGGGTTACAACCCCGCGAGCTGTTCTTCGAATTTCGCCTTCATGTCCCTGTATTTTTCCAGCTTTTCCCGCTCGCCGTCCACGAGTTTTTTGGGCGCCTTGGCGACGAAGGCGGCGTTGGCGAGTTTGCCTTCGGCGCGGGCGATCTCCCCGTTCACCCGTTCGATCTCCGCGGCGAGGCGCGCCTTTTCCTTTTCGATGTCCACGAGTTCGCCGAGCGGGATATAGATCTGCGCGATCTCCGTCGCCTGCGAGACCGTCTTGCCCTCCACGGCGGCGCCGCTCTCCGCGAACTTCACGGCGGAGGCGCCCGACAGCTTCATGATGCTGTCCTTGTTCAGCTGGACGAGCCGTTTGCTCTCGGTGACGAGATACACCTCCACCTTGCGGGAAGGAGGGCAGTCCGCCGCCTTTTTCATCGCGCGCACCGCCTTGATGATCTCCATGACCCCTTCGAAGGACTTTGCCTCCTTTTTATAGGACAGCTTGGAGTTATAGCGCGGAAAGGAGGCGAGCATCAAAATATCCTTTTCGCTCTTCCCGGGCAGGTTATGCCAGATCTCCTCCGTGACGAAGGGAACGAAGGGGTGCAGCAGTTTGAGCGCGTTTTCCAATACGAAACACAGCACGGACAGCGCCCCCGACTTCTTTTCTTCGTCCTCCCCGTACAGGGCGGGCTTGGAGAGTTCGATATACCAATCGCAGAAATCCCCCCAGACGAAATCGGTGATGAGGTCGGCGGCGACGCCGAGTTCGTATTTGTTGAGGTTGGTCGTCACTTCGCGGATGCAGTTTTGCAGCCGGGAGATGATCCACTTGTCGGCGGGCGAGAAGCGCACCGATTCGACGGGCACGATCGTCTTCCCCTCCGCGTTCATGAGGACGAAGCGGGAGGCGTTCCAGAGCTTATTGATGAAGTTGCGGCAGGATTCCACCTTGGTATCCGAATACCTGGTATCGTTCCCCGCGCCCACGCCCGTCAGAAGAGAGAGGCGGAGGGAGTCGGCGCCGTATTTTTGCACCACTTCGAGCGGATCGACGCCGTTGCCTAAGGACTTGCTCATCTTTCTGCCCTGTTCGTCGCGCACCAGCCCGTGGATGAGCACGTCGCGGAAAGGGACTTTCCCCGTGTGTTCGATCCCCGAAAAGATCATGCGCGCCACCCAGAAAAAGATGATGTCATAGCCCGTCACGAGCACGTCGGTCGGATAGAAATATTCGTAATCCGCCGTCTTTTCGGGAAAACCGAGCGTGGAGAAGGGCCAGAGCGCCGAAGAGAACCAGGTGTCCAGAACGTCTTCGTCCTGACGGAGATGCGCGCCGCCGCAGACGGGGCAGACGGCGGGGTCTTCCTTTTCGCAGACGGTCGCGCCGCAGTCGTCGCAGTACCACACGGGAATGCGGTGTCCCCACCACAGCTGGCGGGAAATGCACCAGTCGCGGACGTTTTCCATCCAATTGTAATATACTTTCGTGAACCGCTCGGGGATGAATTTGACTTTGTTTTTCATGACGGCGGCGATGGCGGGTTTGGCGAGCGGCTCCATCTTCACGAACCACTGTCTGGAGACGATGGGCTCCACCGTCGTGTGACAGCGATAGCAATGCCCGACGTTGTGGACGTGCGGCTCCACCTTGACGAGATAGCCGCCCGCTTCGAGATCGGCGACGATGTTTTTGCGCGCGGCGTAGCGGTCCTGACCGGCATACCTGCCCGCCTGTTCGTTCATCGTCCCGTCGTCGTTCATGACGCGGATGACGGGCAGATCGTGCCGCTTGCCCACTTCGAAGTCGTTGGGGTCGTGGGCGGGGGTGATCTTCACACAGCCCGTCCCGAATTCCATATCGACGTACTCGTCGGCGACGACGGGGATCTCCCTGTCCGTGAGCGGCAGGCGGAGGGTCTTGCCCACCAGCGCTTTGTACCGCTCGTCCGCGGGATTGACCGCCACGGCGGTGTCCCCCAGCATGGTCTCGGGTCGGGTGGTCGCCACGATCACCTCTCCCTGCCCGTCGGCGAAGGGATAGCGGATATGCCAGAAATGCCCCGCCTCTTCGGCATATTCCACTTCGGCGTCCGAAAGGGCGGTTCTGCACTGCGTACACCAGTTGATGATGCGGTTTCCGCGGTAAATCAGCCCCTTTTTATAGAGGTTGACGAACGCCTCGCGCACGGCGCGGGAGCATCTCTCGTCCATCGTGAACGCCTGGCGCGACCAATCGCAGGAAGCGCCCAGCTTGCGCTGCTGCAAGGTGATCCTGCCGCCGTATTTTTCCGTCCATTCCCAGGCGCGCTTCAAAAAGCCCTCCCTGCCGAGGGACTGTTTGCTCTCCCCCTCTTCGCGGAGCTTTTCGACGATCTTGACCTCCGTGGCGATGGAGGCGTGGTCGTAGCCGGGCAGCCAGAGGGCGGCATACCCCTGCATGCGCTTGAAGCGGATGAGGGTGTCCTGCATGGCGGCGTCCATCGCGTGCCCCATGTGCAGCTGCCCCGTGATGTTGGGGGGCGGCATCATGATCGTAAACGGCACTTTGTCCTTGTCTATCTCCGCGCGGAAGCAGCCGGCATTCTCCCAACCGGCATAAATTCTGTCCTCAAAATCCCCGGGATTGTACGTCTTTTGCATTTCCATAGCTTTGTCCGACCTCTCGTTTCCGCCTCTTTCCGAAAAAGCGTTATACTCTTTCATTATATTCTTTTTCGCCCCCGTTGTCAATTATTAACGGCGTCTCATATGATATATTATTCTAAATTTTTGCGGCGTTTTTTGCGGCGTCCGCCGCACTGACCCCGTACGGAGAACTTTATGAAAAAAATTTCGGCAATCGCACTTTCCGCCCTCTTTACCATCGCTCCCCTTTCCGCCTGCGGCGAAGAGGACGGACTCACCACACTCAAAATAAACGAAGTGACGCATTCCGTCTTCTACGCGCCCTTATATCTCGCGGACTCTCTCGGCTATTTCGAAGAAGAGGGTCTGAAAATCGAACTCACCAACGGCGGCGGCGCGGACAACGTCATGGCGGCGGTTCTTTCGGGAGACGCCGACATCGGTTTCTGCGGCCCCGAAGCGGCGCTGTACGTGGTCATCGGCGGCTCCAACGACGTCCCCTCCGTCATCGGGCAACTCACCAAGCGGGACGGCTCCTTCCTCGTCTCCCGCGTCGACGAGCCCGACTTCGAATGGACGGACCTCAAAGGCAAGGAAATTCTCGCCGGCAGAAAGGGGGGCGTGCCCGCCATGACCTTCGAATACGTCCTCAACCGGAACGGGCTGACCGACGGCGTGGACGTCACCCTCAATTTCGACGTGCAGTTCAACCTGATGACGAGCGCCTTCGAAGCGGGGACGGCGGACTACTGCACGATGTTCGAGCCGGTCGCCTCCGAATACGAAGCGGCGGGCAAGGGCTATGTGGTGGCGTCCGTGGGCGAAGAGTCGGGCGAAGTCCCCTATACCTGTTTCATGGCAAAGGATTCCTGGCTGGAAGATCATTCCGAAGAGGCGACGGGATTTTTGCGCGCGGTGATGAAGGCGCTCAAATACCTCAACGAGACCCCTTCGGAGACGGCGGCGCCCTACCTTCTGCCCTATTTCGAATCCACCTCCGCCCAATCGCTGGCGATCTCCATCGAGAGCTACCGCGGCATCGACGCCTGGCAGACCGACCTCAAAATGACGGAAGAGGGCTTTACCCGCCTGCAGGACATCATCGAGAACGCCGGGGAGCTGGAGCGCAGAGTGGCACTCGGCGAACTCGTCGACAACTCCTACGCCGACGCGGCGTACAGGGACGTCTACAACTGAGCCTCAGAGCGCGGACGCCGGCAAGCCCGGCGGCCGCTTTTCCCCTCCGCGGCGGCAGGCGCCCGGGAACGCGCGGGTGCATCCGCGGAAATCGGACATAAGTACTTACGGCGCGGAGAAGGGAGGAAATACAAAAGGTATGCCTTATGAAAGAAGTTTTACGATTTGAAAACGTATCCATGCACTACCACACCCGGCAGGGAGAGACGATCGCCGTGGAAGATCTGAATTTTTCCGTATCGGAAGGGGAATTCGTCGCGGTCATCGGGCCCTCCGGCTGCGGAAAAACCACCCTTTTGTCCCTTGCCGCGGGGCTTCTGAAACCGACGGCGGGCGAAGTGAAAAACGCGGGCGTTTCCTTCGGATACATGCTCCAGAAAGACGAGCTGTTCCCCTGGCGGACGATCGAAAAAAACATCTTCCTGCCCCTGGAGATCCAGAAGACGGACACGCCCGAACACCGTGCGCGCGCCCTTGCGCTGGCGGAAAAGTACGGGCTGGGCGATTTTCTCAAAAACTATCCCTCCCGGCTCTCGGGCGGCATGCGCCAGCGCGCCGCCCTCATACGCACCCTCGCCGTCGATCCCGATGTGCTGCTGCTCGACGAGCCCTTCTCCGCGCTCGACTACCAGACCCGCTTAAACGTCTGCGACGACGTATATAAGATCATCCGCGGGGAACATAAGACGGCGGTGCTGATCACGCACGACATCTCCGAAGCGATTTCGGTGGCGGACAAAATCGTCGTACTCTCCCGCCGCCCCGCCCGCGTCACGGCGGAACACGCCCTGCATTTTCCCGAAAACGAACCCATCCGACGCCGGGAAAACAAGGAATTTTCCGCCTGGTTCGAACTTCTGTGGAGGGAACTCAACGCATGAAAAAACATCCGGAATACTCGAGAGAACATCTTCTGTACCTGCGCGGACTGCGGCGGAACAGCCTCTTCGTCCACTTCGCGCGCATCGCCTTTCTGCTCGCCTTCCTGCTCCTGTGGGAACTCGCGGCGAGATTCGAATGGGTGAATCCCTTTATCACCAGCTCCCCCTCCCGCGTCTGGGCGACCCTCGTCTCCCTGTACGAAAACGGCACCCTCTTCTACCACGTCGGCACCACCCTCTGGGAGACGCTGCTCGGCTTTTTCATCGCCGTGGTGCTCGGATACGGAATCGCCCTGCTGCTGTGGTGGAGCGAGAAACTGCGCAAGATCGCGGAGCCCTATCTCGTCGTCCTCAACGCCCTGCCCAAGATCGCGCTCGGCCCCCTCATCATCGTCTGGTGCGGCACGGGCAGCAAGCCCATCGTGCTCATGACCGTCCTCATCGGGCTGATCGTCGCCGTTTTAAGCATGCTGAACGGATTTATGGCGACGGACGAAAACAAGATTCTCCTCCTCCGTTCCATGGGCGCAAACAAGCGGCAGATCCTCACCAAACTCGTCGTCCCCTCTTCCCTGCCCGCCTTCATCTCCATGCTCAAAGTCAACGTCGGCATGGCGTGGATCGGCTCGGTCATGGGGGAATACATGGTCTCCAAAGCGGGCATCGGCTACCTCATCGTCTACGGCGGCCAGGTCTTCAAACTCGATCTCGTGATGACGGCGGTGTTCGTCCTGTGCGTGTTGGCGGCAGGCATGTACGCGATCGTGGCGCTCGTCGAAAAGGCGGTCATCCGCAATTCGGACAGATAGCGCCTCCGATCGTAAAAATATCCGAACGGCAAGAGAACGGCATCCAGCGCGGAATGCCGTTCTCTTTTGCCGTCCCGAGGGCAGATTTTTTCAAAACGAGGCACCCATGTATGCGCCTTCCGCGTCCATCCGTCCTATGCCTTGCCCTGGCGCACGACGGAAAGAAGTTCCTTCGCCGCCGCGGAAAGGGGGTAACGGGGATTGTGCACGCCGTAGATCGTCCGCTCGGGAATATCCGCTTTCAGCTGAATGCGCACGATCTCCCCCGCTTCGATGGCGGGGCGGGCGAGTTCCTCCGGCACGAAGCCGATCCCCAGGTTCCGCCGGATGAAGGGAATGATGAGGTCGGCGGTGTTCAGTTCGATTTCGGGGCGGAAATCCACCCCCGCCGCTTCGAACACCCCCTGGTAAAAGGTATAGGTGGAAGAGGCGTTGCGGCTGCTGGAAATGAGGGGGTATTTTTTCAGCTGCCGCAGCTCGTAACTTCCGCCCGAAAGTTCGCTGTAACGCGCGTTTCCCACGAGAATGTCCCTGAATTTGCGCAAAGGGGTGCTTTTCAGCGGTTCGGGGATCTCCGCGGGCGAGGCGACGAAGGCGAAGTCCGAACGCCCCACCGCCACGTTTTCGATCGCCTGCGTCGTCGACACGTTGGACACGCGCAGCTTGATCTGCGGGCATTTGTCGTGAAACGCCCCCAGCTTTTCCAAAAGAAAGCAATGCAGAGAGGTCTCCGTGGCGCTGACGTAAACGCTGCCCCCCTGCATGGAATTTCGCCCCGCGAACTTCTCCTCCCCGCGCAAAATGCGCTCGTACGCGGGCGCGACGTAAGAATATAAAAGCTCCCCTTCCGCCGTGAGCACGACCCCCCGCCGATCCCGCTCGAACAGCCGGCAGCCGAGGTCGTTTTCCAGATTTTTCACCGTGCGCGTGACCGTGGGCTGGCTGGTCGTCAGAACTTCCGCCGCCCGCGTAAAACTGCGGTGTTTCGCCACATAATAAAATACCCGATAGTAGTCCAGACTCGTCAGCATATCCCGCCTCCCGCTTTTCATTATATTATACGTTCCCCCCTTCCGTCAATCGTTTCGATACATATTTTTTATAATCACAATAATTTTTTGATATGGTAAAAACCCTTTAATCCGTTTTACAAAACGCGAAAAAAAGGGTATAATATCGCAGGGATCAAGGGGCGCGGCAAAGGGCACCCGGGAGGCAGAATGCAGACGAAACCGCAGACAGGCGCAGCCGGAAGTCAGAATACCGTGTTCGTCCGGACCTTCCCCGTACTGCTTTTGGGCATCGCGGGCGGATTTTTCGACGCCTATACCTATGTGGCGCGGGGCGGGGTGTTCTGCAACGCCCAGACGGGCAACCTGATTCTTTTGGCCATCGGGCTGGCGTCGGGCAAAGGGCTGTCCGCGCTGCGCTATCTCGTGCCCGTCGCCTTCTTCATTCTGGCGACGCTCGTCTCGGAAGGGGCGTCGCGGCTGGCGAAGAGACAGGCGGAAAGACGGGGAGACGAGAGCGCCGCGGGATTCCGGTTCCACTTCACCGTCCTGCTCGTCGAGATCGCCGTGCTGACGGCGGTGGGATTTATCCCGACCGACTTCCCCTCCCTTCTGCCCAACGCCATGATTTCCTCCGCGGCGGCGCTGCAATACCACGCCTTCCGCGACATGAACGGCGTTCCCCTCTCGACGGTGTTCTGCACCAACAACCTCCGGCTTCTGAGCGGACATCTCTATGCCGCGTTTGCGGACAAGGACAGGGCGTCTTTGAAGACGGCGGGAAAATACGTCCTCTTCATCGCCTGCTTTCTCGCGGGCGTGGCGATCGGCTATTTCCTCACCGCAAAGGCGGGGCAATACGCCATTTTGTCCGTCCCGGCGATATTTTCCCTCCTGGCGGCATGGGGACTGATCGCCCGGCGCGCGCAGAAGAAAGCCGGAACGGACAGCGAAACAAAGGAAAAGGAGATACCATGAACACATCCCTGTTGCTCGCCGAAAACATCGGCGACCTGATGAACGAGGAATTTCTCCCCGATCCCGTCCCCCTCTTCGGCGGACTGTTCGGGGGCGGACCGATGGTCAATCCGAGTTTCAGGACGGCGTTTTATCTGACGCTCGTCGTGCTCGTCTTGTGCCTTCTCTTCCGCTTTCTCGTCTTCCCCCGTTTCAAAAAGGTGCCCGGCGCCTTCCAGGCGCTCATCGAAAAGGCATGCGAAACGGCGGAGGGAATCGTAAACGACAACAGCACGCGCAGCCGTCTCTTCCTGGGCGGTTTCGCCTTCGGGAGCTGGGTGTACATCGGGCTGGGAACGCTGTGCGAACTTCTCGGCATCCGCGCGATTCTCGTCGACCTGAACGCCTGTCTGGCGCTTGCCGTCGTCGCCTATGCGGTCATGCTGTACGGCGGCATCCGCTATAACAAGGTGCGCGGCGCGCTGAGCATCCTCAAAGATTTTTCTCTGCTCCTCTCCATGAGCTTCCGCCTCTTCGGCAGCATGATCGGCGGACTTCTGATGACGACGCTCGTCTATCATTACGTGGCGCTGTCCGTCGGCGTCCCCGTCGTCGTCGGCGTCATCTTCACCCTCTTCCACGCGGTCATTCAGTCGTACGTATATTCCCTTCTGACGGCGATGTTCTACGGCGAAGCGAGCGAAGAGAGAGTTCTGGACGGCTCCGATCTCGAAAAGAAGCAAAAGCGGAAAAAACGCGCGAAAAAGGGCGCGCTGAACGCGGAGATCAAACGCGCATAACGGGCGCACCTATGCGGTAGGCGCAACCCTGCCCCTTTCCTTTCGGACGGGACAAGCGCGATCCCCCTTCCGCCCCGCAAAGGGCGGCAAGAAAAAAACTATCTGAAAATCCAAGGACCAAAATCCAAAAACAAGGTCAAAACCCAAAAGGAGAATACTTATGAATACGTTGGCTTTACTTGCACTGTCGGACACCGGCGCCAAGGCGCTTGCGGCGGCGATTGCGATTCTCGTCGCGGCCGCTGTGGCAATCGGCATGGGCATCGCCATCTCCAAGGCGCTCGAAGGCATCGCCCGCCAGCCGGAAGCGGAAAAGAAAATTTCCAAAAACCTCATTCTCGGACTCGTCTTCCTCGAAACCTGCGTCATTTACGCGCTCGTCGTGGCAATTCTCGTCATCTTCGTGCTCGCCTGACGGGGGAGGTGCATCATGACGAACAGTTTGCTTGCGACCATTCTGGGGCTGGACTGGAAGGATTTCCTCCTCCATCTCCTGAATTTCGTCATCCTCGTCGCCATCGTGGGGCTTCTGGTGTATAAACCGGTCATTCGTTTCATACATGCCCGCCGCGACGAGATCGAATCCCAGATCAGGACACACGAAGAAAAGATGCAGGAAGCCGAAGAGACCAAGGCGAAATACGCCGCCCTCATCGGCTCGGCGGAGCAGGAAATCGCCGCGCGCAAGAAAGAGGCGGACGCGGAAGCCGCAAAACAGGCGGAAGCGGCGCTGGAAGAGGCAAAAACGCGCGCCGAACAGCTGATTACCCAGGCCGAAGAAGAGGCGAAACGGGAAAAGGTCAAGGCGGTCGCCGCCATCAAAGGCGAAGTCGCCGAAGTGGCGGTCCTCATCGCTTCGGGCATTCTCGACAAGGAGATCACCCCCGAAGAGAACGAAAAGATCATCGACGACTGCTTAAAGGAATGGGACGAAAACAATGCATAAACTCCCCGTCACGAAAATCACCGTCATCTCCGCGACGGAGATGGACGACCGGCTGCGGGCGCGGGTGGAAGAGGTATTCGGCAAAAAGCACCCGGAAGGCATCCGCGCGGAATACTTAGTGGACGACTCCCTCATCGGCGGGCTGATCGTATTCGACGGAAAGACGGTGTACGACGGTTCCGTCAAGACCAAGCTCGCGGAAATCAAGGAAAAACTCAGCCATGGAAACGATTAGCGTTTACGGCTCGATAGCCGAAGAACTCAAAAAAGAGGTGCGCGCCTTCCGCTTCGGAAACCGCCTCTCGGACGCGGGGCGCATCGTCGCGTGCGGCGACGGCGTCCTCACGATCGAAGGGCTGCCCAACGTCAAAAACGGCGAGCTCCTCTACGTGGGCGGCGACAAATACGCCCTCGTCATGAATCTCGAAACCGACCGCGTGGGCGCCATCCTCCTGACCGACTCCTACGAGCTGGGCGAAGGCGACATCGCCTATTCGACGGGAAAGATCGTCGGCGTACCCGTGGGCGATATGCTTTTGGGACGCGTCGTCAATCCCCTGGGTGCCCCGCTCGACGGCGGAAAGCCCATCGAGAGCAAAAAATACCGCCCCGTGGAGGCGCCGGCGCCCGCCATTTTCGACCGTGCCAACGTCAACGAACCCCTCCTCACCGGCATCAAGGCGATCGACAGCATGATCCCCATCGGCAAGGGGCAGCGGGAACTCATCATCGGGGACAGGCAGACGGGCAAGACGGCGATCGCCGTGGACACCATCATCAATCAGAAGGGCAAGGACGTCATCTGCGTATATGTGGCGATCGGACAGAAGATCTCTTCCGTGAATTCCGTCATCCACACCCTGCGCGAACACGACGCCCTTTCCTACACCGTCGTCGTCTGTTCGACGGCGAGCGAACCGGCGCCCCTGCAATACATCGCCCCCTACACGGGCACGGCGATCGCGGAGGAGTTCATGCACGCGGGCAAAGACGTCCTCATCGTGTACGACGACCTGTCCAAACACGCCGTCGCTTACCGCGCCATCTCCCTGCTGTTAAAGCGCCCTTCGGGTCGCGAGGCATATCCCGGCGACATCTTCTATATCCACTCCCGGCTTCTGGAACGGAGCGCGAAGCTCTCCGAAGAACAGGGAGGCGGCTCGCTGACCGCCCTGCCCATCATCGAGACGCTGGCGGGGGACATCTCCGCCTATATTCCCACCAACGTCATCTCCATCACGGACGGACAGATCTATCTCGAAAGCGAGCTTTTCCGCTCGGGCGTCCGCCCCGCCGTGAACGTCGGGCTTTCGGTGTCCCGCGTGGGCGGCGCGGCGCAGTGCAAGGCGATGAAAAAGGTGAGCGGCAAGGTCCGTCTCGATCTCGCCCACTACCGGGAGATGGCGCAGTTCAGCCAATTCGGCGCCGAACTCGATTCCTCCACCAAGGCGATCTTGGGCAAGGGGGCGCGGCTTACGGAGATCCTCAAACAGCGGCAGGCGTCCCCCGTCTCCATGAGCCATACCGTCATCGCCCTCACGGTGATGATGAACGATCTGTTCTCGGACGTGGCGGTGCGGGACGTCAACGCGGCGATGGAGGGATTTTTCGATTTTCTCGATGCCAACCACCCCGATCTCATCGCGCGCATCGAAGAGACGCAGGTCCTTTCGGACGAGGACGAAAAGCTGATACGCGAATACCTGGGTGCCTATAAAGGCAACGTCGCGCACGCCGTGGACGAAGTGCGGGCGGCGCAGCACACCGCGCAAGGGGCGCAGAAATGAACGCGCACGAACTGAAAAGCCACATCGCGGGCGTCCGCGATACGGTGAAGATCACCCGCGCCATGCAGATGATCGCCACCTCCAAACTCTACCGCGCCCGGGAGAAGTGCGAGAGCAGCTACCGCTATCTGAAAGAGCTGAAAAACGCGCTCTCCGCCCTCTCGGGAGACGAAACGCTGCGCGCCCATCCCTTTCTGCGACCCCGGGAGAGCGGGAAGACCGCCCTCTTCATCGCGGCGGCGGACAAGGGGCTGTGCGGGGATTTCAATCACCGCATCTTCGAATTTGCCGACGCCTTTATCCGGGATCGGGGAGCGGACAAGATCTTCGCGCTCGGCCAGGCGACGCGGGAACATTACGCCAAGCGGGGCATTCCTTTAAGCAACTATTACGTGCACATGGCGCAGGAGCCGCACGCGTTCGACGCGATCTCCGTCGCCAACGACATGCTGGACATGTTCTCGGGCGGGGAATACAAGGAAATTTACCTGCTGTACACCCGCACCCCCTCCCCCGCTTCGCAGATTCCGACGGCAAAGCGGCTGCTGCCCGTCGATCCGACGGAACTGTCCGCCCCGCCCGCGGGCGCGGGAGAGACGTTCGAACCCGCGCAGCCGGAAGCGTACACCAATTTCCTCTCCCAATATATCATGGCGGAGATTTACAGCGCCCTGGCGGACAGCGCGATGGCGCTCCTCTACAAGCGGATGACGTCCATGCAGCAATCCACCGAAAACGGCGAAGCGCTCATTTCCGAACTGACGGCGAAATACAACCATCGGCGGCAGGAGAGCATCACCAACGAACTGGTGGACGCGAGCGCGTCCGCCTTCCGCGAAGGTCACTAAGGAGATTTTGTTATGATGAAGAGACATTCGGGCGTCGTCGTCCAGATCGTCGGCTCGGTCGTGGACGTGCAATTCGACAATCACCTGCCCGCCCAGAACGAGCTGTTATACGTCATCGACAGGGATCGGACGGTGGATCTCGAAGTGATGTCCCACCTCCCCGGCGGAATCTGCCGCTGCATCGCGCTGGAAGCCACGGACGGGCTTTCCCGCGGGCTGGAAGTGCAGTCCACGGGCGCTCCCATCTCCGTGCCCGTCGGCGAACAGGTGACGGGCAGGGTCCTGAACGCGATCGGAAAACCCGTGGACGGCAAGGGCGGATTTTCCGGCGCCTCCGCCTCCATCTACCGCCGCCCCCCCGCGCTCACCGAGCAAAGCCCCGTGACGCAGGTCTTCGAGACGGGCATCAAGGTCATCGACCTCCTCACCCCCTACGCCAAGGGCGGCAAAATCGGCCTGTTCGGCGGCGCGGGCGTGGGCAAGACCGTCCTCATCCAGGAACTCATCTCGGGGATCGCCACCCACCACAACGGCAAATCCGTGTTTATCGGCGTCGGCGAACGCAGCCGCGAAGGCTACGAAATGGCGCAGGAAATGGCGGAATCGGGCGTCCTCAAAAACACCGCGCTCGTGTTCGGGCAGATGAACGAATCCCCCGGCGCCAGAATGCGCGCCGCCTTCACGGGACTGACGATGGCGGAGTATTTCCGCGACGTGCAGAACCAGGACGTCCTCCTCTTCATCGACAACATCTTCCGCTACGTGCAGGCAGGCTCGGAGATCTCCGCGCTGCTGGGCAGAATGCCCTCCGCCGTCGGCTACCAGCCCACGCTCGCGCAGGAACTCGGACAGCTGGAAGAGCGCATCACGTCGACGAAACACGGCTCCATCACCTCCATTCAGGCGATTTACGTCCCCGCGGACGACCTGACCGACCCCGCCCCCGCCACCATTTTCAGCCATCTCGACGCCACCACGGTGCTTTCGAGAAAGGTCGTGGAAGAGGGCATCTATCCGGCGGTCGATCCGCTCGAATCCACCAGCCGCATTCTCGAACCGGGCATCGTCGGCGAAAAGCACTACGCCACGGCGAAGCGGGCGATCGAGACTTTGCAGCGATATAAGGAATTGCAGGACATCATCGCCATTCTCGGCATGGAGGAACTGAACGCGGAGGACAAACTGCTCGTCTACCGCGCCCGGAAGCTGCAGCGCTTCTTCTCCCAGCCCTTCTCCGTCGCCAGCGTGTACACCGGCATCCCCGGCAAGTACGTCCCGCTCGAACGGACGATCGAAGACTGCAACGCCATTCTCGACGGAAAGTGCGACGACATTCCGGAAAGCGCCTTCTACTTCATCGGCAGCCTTTCCGACATAGAGGGGTACAAAGCATGAACACCTTTCATCTCGTGATGCTCCGCCCGGACAAGTGCTTTTACGAAGGGGAGGTCTCCTCTCTCTCCGTGTCCGAGACGACGGGCGGCATCTCCGTCCTGCCCGGACACATGCCCATGTTCCTCAACATCACGACGGATCTGGCGAAGCTGAAAGAGGCGGACGGCACGGAAAAATCTTTCGCCACGGGCGAAGGCATGGTCTCCGTCTACCCCGACCGCGTGGTCCTGCAAAGCGACTTTCTCGCCTGGGAAGAGAAGATGGACGAAGCCATCCGCCGCCGGGAAATGGCGATGGAACAGGAAAAGGAACGCCGCCGCCAGAGCTTTCGGGAATACCGCCTCAACAAGATGGAAATGGCAAAGACGTTCATCCGTCTCGAACGGGGTTCCAAGCATTGAACGGGCGTTCGTCTCAACCCTGCCCCTTTCCATTTAATGAAAAACTAACAAAACGACGCCCCTCCGCGAGGTTCGCGGAGGGGCTTTTTCTTGCGGAAATTCCGTGCCGTTTTCGGGGAGCAATCGGCTCCGACGAAAACAAGTGCAGCCGCAAAAACGCCGATGCCTGCCGGCGCGGCGACCGAAACAAAAACGCCCCCGCGGAAAAATTTCCGCGGGGGCGCCGCACGGGGTCGTCCGGAATCAAAGTTCGCTTCTGCTGACGATGCTGCGATAGAAATTGCATTCCAGCCCCTGTTCGCCGAAGGGGAGAATGTCTTCCTCCAACTCCTCTATCCGGTCGGTCTCTCCCTCCGCATACGCCCGAAGCCGATCGGCGCACGAGCGGATACGCAGCATCAGACCGCCCAGACGGGCCTCCTGGACCTCCCACCCGAAGGGTCTGTTTTCTTTGAACCAGAGCCCCTTAAAACGCGCGTAGAAGTCTTTCAGGCGGACGAGCGTCTCCTCATAGTCGGGAAGGAGGGCGCAGACCGCCTTTTTATCCCCCGAACGGTAGGCGGCGCGGGTGCGCACGCCGAGCATGCCCTTCAATTCCATCACCGAACAGAGGGAGGCAAGCGTTTCGAAGAGATAGGCGAATTCCCCCGCGCGGGAAGCGGAATCGGAAAGCGCCGCGGCGTAATCCGCAAAGGGGATCTTCCCCTCCGCCTCCGCCGCCCTGTCGAAGATGCCGAGAAAACAATCGCTGTACAGGAGGCACTTGGCGGGATTTTCCGCAATCGTCCCCGAGACCGAGCCGCGGGTGGCATTGGGCAGTTCGAGACGGACGAAATCGGCATAGGGAATCCCCGTCGCCTCTTCGAAGCCGCGCGCGATCTTCTCTTCGTCGCAGTTGCCGTCGGCGTATTGGCGGATGGCGTACAGCGCGGGCAGCACGGCAAAGGAAGAGCATTCCTTGCCGTTGTCCCCCCACATCGTGATGAGGACATTTTCGACGCCGTTTTTCGCCACGCTCTTCATCGCGGGCTTCATCGTCTGCATCGAAAAGGTGTGGAAGGGCGCAAAACCGTTCCAGCACCACGCCCCGCCCGCAAACCAGACGTCGTTTGCAAATTCCTTGTGGGAGGCGAACATCTCGTCGTACATCTCTTCGTCCGCGTGATAGTAGTCCCAATAGATGAGATCGACGTTGTCGGGCACCTTTTCGCGCACTTCTTTCGCGACGTGCAGCCCCTTGCCGTAATACTCGCCGTGGTTGCCGAGCCGGAAGAACATGTCGCTCCACATATGCGGCTTAAAGCCGTATTTTTTCGCGATCTCCGCGACGCGGGCAAGGTGGCGGACGAGCAGGTCAAACCGATCGACATAGCCGTGCTTGTCCAGATATTTTCCCAACCCCACCATATGCGCCTCGTCCATGCCGATGTTGATATAGCGGGAGGTGAAATTCTCCGCCGCGAAGGCGAACAATTTGTCCAAAAGCGCGTACGTCTTTTCTTCGTCGATGAGCAGGATGTCCGCCGTATCCACGATGTCGCCGTACGCGGGCAGTTTGACGAGATTGGTAAAGTGCGCCAGCGTCTGGATGCAGGGAATGAGTTCCACGCCCCGGGAGGCGGCGTAGGCGTCGATCTCCCGGATATCCGCGCCCGTATATCCGCCGCGCAGATACCCGAAATAGGGCTCTCCGTCCGGGCGGAAGGTGTCCTCCGTGTACAATTCCAGCGTGTTATAGCCGAATTTTTTGAGATAATCGATGAGTTTCTTCACGACCGCCGGCTTCATCACCGCGTTCCGCGAACAGTCCAGCATCACGCCGAAATGCTTATACCCTTTCATAAATTAGACCTCTCTTTTGCTTTTTGTCCCTGCGGGCATTATAATGATAGCACATTCGCAGGCAGGAATCAATAAAAATCTTTCTTTTCTTTTACACAAAAATTCACTTTTTTGCGCCCGGATTTCCGGCGCTTTTTCCCGGCGGACGAAAGGGCGAAAGAGAAGGCGGAAAACAGGCATGCCGCTCCGCCCGCCGCCCCCAGCGCGGGATATACGCGGGCGACGATTTTTCCGAAGGGAATCAGGGAACAGAGCAGCACGGCGGCCGCCAGCGCGGCTTTGCCCGCCCCTCCCCACTTCTTGCCCGCCGGGACGTACAGCGGATAAAACGCCGACATCAGAGAGAGCAGCATTCCGCCCCCCGCGAGCGGGAAAAACAGCTTTTCCCCGTTCAGGATATAAGCGAGCGGCAGATCGCAGGGATAGGAATTTTTGTCCGAACACACGGCGGAGAGAACGAGTCCCGCAGCGGCGGCGATGATCAGGGCGGCCCCCGCCGAAAGGGGTGCGGCTCTGCCTTCGCACCGGGCGCCGAGTTCGCAGAGGACGGGCATGGACAAAAACACGTTCATGCCCGCATACAGAAAGACGGAGGCGGCGGAGGGCGCGGAAAAGGCGGAGGGATCGGGACGGGACAGCGCCCCTTCGGAGAGGATGAGGGCGAAAACGGAGAGAAGAAGGACGGGGACGAAAAACAGGCTGACTTTTCCGATTCCGGAAATCCCCCTTTCCGACACCGCGCAGGAGAGGGCGAGAAAGACGAGAGAGAGAAAGGGCGCCGCTTTGGGCAGCAGCGCGTCGGCGGCGGAGAGCATCCCCGCGCAGGAGACGAAGGAACCGAAAAGCAAAATCCCCTTCACGGCGGGCGCAAACTTCCCGAAAACCCCGGCGAGCGCCCCTTCAAAGCCGCCGAATTTCCCGCCGAGTTTCAAAAAGAGAAAGAATCCGCCGAAAAAGAGAGCCCCCGCAAAACAGAGATCGGGAAGGCGGAAACAGCCGAAAAACTGCAGCAGTTCCCGCCCGGAGACAAACCCTGCCCCGATCACCGTTCCCACGGCGGTAAACAGCGCCTCTGCCCCGCCCGTCTTTTTCGTCCGCTCTTTCACCGTCCGCCTCCCGCCCGGCGCTCCGGCGCGCCGTTCTTCTCTTTATTTAACGCGGGAGGGATGCGTTTTAGAACGAAAAGCGGAAACGTCGGAAAAAGTCCGTCCGGTTTCGCCCGTCCGAAAGCGCCGTCGTCAAATCCCTGCCATGCCCTTTTTGCGGATTTATATCGGCGTTTCGATTTACTGTATCGAAATCCAACTTTCTTATCCCCTCCGTCTCGCTCCGCTCGACACCTCCCCATACATTTCCGTTTCGTTAAATTTTTTCGGAGAAAAAATTTAACGAGAGTCTGCGGAAAATTTTAACGGAGAGACAACCGCGTGCGCGCGGAGCGTTGCTCCGCTATATCGCGCCTCCCTCTTGCCCCGATGGGGCAAAGTTCCTGTCCCCGAACTTCGAATAAGCAGGAATAACCGAAGTTTCGGGCATCAGTCGCGGACGGGA
>DVGN01000039.1 GCA_018712725.1 Candidatus Scatosoma pullicola | reverse complement strand
GCCGAAAAGGTCGAAAAGATATTCGGCGAGTTTCTGGAACAGAATGGGCTGGCCGACAAGCCCATCTCTGCCATCACGGTACGCGACGTGCAGAGATTCCTGTCGTCATTCACCCTTTCGGGGTATAGAAGCGCGCCCAAAGCTCGATTAAAGAAGGCGCTCCCCAAACAAGTGAACTTTCGGCTGATGGCGCGGGAAAATGTCATTGACCGCTGCGCCTCGTATAACCTTAATAAAAAGGGAGCGAACATCGCAAAGGAAACGGCGGAAACGCTCTGTGACCGTTACGGACTGGACTATGACGAATACTTTGAAACGGTCGTCATTGAAAAGCCTTATGCCGCCGAAACAATCAAGGGCTATCGCCGTATCCTGCGCGCGTTGTTCAACGAAGCTGTCCGCTATCGGGCAATGGCTGACCTTCTATGAGCGCAAATGGGACATGAAGCACGTCACTTGCCACGGCTTACGGCATACCTATTGCAGCCTGCTTTTGGCGCAGAACGTCCCGATACAGACGGTGAGCAAATACATGGGACACAGCGATTCGACCGTCACTTTGAAAGTGTACAGTCACTTTATCCCTGATACGCAGGGCATCGCGGTGAACGCTTTGAACCGCCTGACTGAGTAAAAGAAATGACCTTTACGGTCATTCCTTTTTGCCGGATAGTAAAATTTTCTGGTATAACCCGATTTTTATACCAATTTTGGAAAATCTTGACTAAATATTGTGGTAGAAAAGAAAAAGACCACAATATCTTGTGGTCAAAGTGGTACTCCCGGCGGGAATCGAACCCACAACGGCCCCTTAGGAGGGGGCTGTTATATCCATTTAACTACGGAAGCATATTCAATTTTATTCCCGCGGCGGGAATCTGCCGAAACCCCATAGGGGTCCCCTCGGCAGAGTGTCGGGCTTCGCCCTCGCGCGAACCCACAACGGCCCGTTCGGCGGCAATCCTGTCCCTTTCACTGCGGAAGCACACTGCATTTAATTCCCGCGGCCCAACGTCTCCCTTCGCCGCTTTTTTTATTATACCCCATTCCTTCGGGAATTGCAATTATTTTTCGGTGTTTTTTTCGATTTCCCCCGACAAATTGTTGCAAATCAAACGAAAAAATGATATCATATATAGCGCACAATCATCTTATCGAATTGCGAAACATCATACAAAGGAGATTTCTTCTATGACTTATGTGGAAAAAGTTCTCGCGCAGCTGAAAGAGCGCAACCCCGGCGAGCCGGAATTTCACCAGGCGGCGACCGAAATTCTGCTCACCCTGAAGCCCGTCATCGAACGGCATCCCGAATACGAGCGCGCCGCCCTTTTGGAGCGCTTCACCGAACCGGAACGCGTCGTCATGTTCCGCGTCCCCTGGGTGGACGATAAAGGCAAAGTGCACGTCAACCGCGGCTATCGCGTTCAGTTCAACAGCGCAATCGGCCCTTACAAGGGCGGCCTGCGGTTTCACCCCTCCGTCAATCTCTCCGTCATCAAATTTTTGGGGCTGGAACAGATTCTCAAAAACAGCCTGACGGGTCTGCCCATCGGCGGCGGCAAAGGCGGCTCCGATTTCGATCCGAAGGGAAAATCCGACCGCGAAGTGATGGCGTTCTGCCAGAGTTTCATGACCGAACTTTACCGCCACATCGGCGCGGACACGGACGTCCCTGCCGGCGACATCGGCGTCGGCGCCCGGGAGATCGGATACCTGTACGGGCAGTATAAGCGCATCCGCGACGAACACACGGGCGTTCTGACGGGCAGAGGCCTCTCCTACGGCGGCTCGCTCATCCGCAAGGAAGCGACGGGTTACGGGCTTATTTACATGACCGAAGAGGCGATGCGGGTGCGCGGCGATTCCTTCGAAGGCAAAACCGTCCTCATCTCCGGCAGCGGAAACGTGGCGATCTACGCCTGCGAAAAGGTTCAGACGCTGGGCGGAAAAGTGGTCGCCATGTACGATTCGGACGGCTGCATCTACGACGAAAAGGGCATCGATCTCGCCGTCGTGAAACAGATCAAGGAAGAAGAACGCGGCCGCATCAAAGAATATGCCGCACGCGTGCCCGGCTCCGTCTATAAGCCCGGCTGCAAAAATATCTGGGACATCCCCTGCGACGTCGCCCTGCCCTGCGCCACGCAGAACGAGATCGACGCCGAAAGCGCGGAAAAACTCATCAAAAACGGCGTAAAATATGTCGCGGAAGGCGCGAATATGCCCTCCACGCTCGAAGCCATCGAAATTTTCAGGCGCGCGGGCGTCGTCTTCCTTCCCGCCAAAGCCGCCAATGCGGGCGGCGTTGCCACCTCCGCGCTGGAAATGGCGCAGTCTTCGGGCAGAATGTTCTGGACGGCGGAACAGGTGGACGTCAAACTCAAAGAAATTATGGTCAATATCTATCACAACATCGACCGCGCCGCCAAGGATTACGGCTTCGACGGCGACTATGTGATGGGCGCCAACATCGCCGGCTTCGAAAAGGTCGCCGACGCCATGATGGCGCAGGGGATTGTATAAATCAAAACAGATCGATACAGCCGAAATTCCGGGGAGACGCTCCCCGGAATTTTTTATTTGAACGCAACCCTGCCCTGCCTTTCCCCTACCTTCTTATCCCCTCCGTCACTTTGTGACACCTCCCCTCACATCTCCGTTTCGTAACATTTTTTCGTGAAAAAATGTTACGAGTGACTTACGGAAAGATTTAATGGAGAGACAACCGCATGCGCGCGGCATACGCCGCTAAATCGCGGTTTTCCCTCCCTCTTTGCCCCGTTGGGGCAAAGTTCCCTTCCTTTCCTTCTCGGCACTCCGCGCCGAGTAAGGGCAAAAAGAGCATAACAAGTGACGCCCTTTTTGCGGATTGATTTCCGACGTTTCAAATTTGCGCTATCGAAAGCCGGCTTTCTTATCCCCTCCGTCTCGCTCCGCTCGACACCTCCCCTTACCATAAGGGGAGGCCTTTTTTATTATTGCTCCCTTGTGCAAAGGGAGCTGGCATGCGCAGCATGACTGAGGGATTGTCGGTCTCCCGTACCGCATCGATAAAAAGCGCCCCGAAAGCAGAAGATCGCGATACCAGGTATGCGACAACCGCTTCCGGGGCATTCAAAACAGTTCTGCACGCTTCCGATGATCCCGATTTACATGACGGGGAAACGCTCTTCGATTTCGTAATCGAGACCGAGCGCACGGAATGCCGGGCACTTTTGCAAAGTTTCCAAACACTCCACATAAGCATAAATCTGACCGAGGGCAAAATCGTCCAACTCACCGGCAGCTTTCGCCTCATAAAGTTCATCAAGGTTCCCGTGTACGATACAAATCAAATCCCGAACCGTTTCCAGCTCGTCCGACATATTTTTATCTCCTAAAAAATAATTTCTTTCGTATAAAAGGCATTATATAATGCCCATAAATTCGCCATCAGCGCTATAATGCATTGTTCCTGTATTTCTTACTTCCCATGTACCGTCATCGACTTTATAGCGCATTCTTCCCTGCCAATACAGTTCTCTGCCATTTGTTGACGATTCTGCCACAATGGTCTTTCCCATATTGAGATCGGTAGTCGCCTGCCTGTCGGCAACAATCATATTCTCATGATTGTCGGTATATTCTTCCGAATAATACAATTCAACGATGACCTGTACCGTCGAAGGGAAAATCGTAATATCGTTTCTCACGGTCGCCCAGACTTTCCCGTCCCCGCCGTTAATGGACAGGGATAAAGAAGTAAAAATCCCGCGCGTGGAAACTTCCTCATCTGTCTGCGTCGTCTCTTCCGAAGAAACAGACTCCGCCGATACCCTTTCCTGATTTCCGCAGAAAATCATTGTTCCGGCAAATAGCGCCATCGCCGCAACTGCCAAAGAAAAACTTCTTTTGTGCCTCATAAATGGCCTCCTTGTTTTTCTTGAAATATACCACACCGAACCAAATTGCGCAAGCAATTTCTTTTTACACTTTGTCAATAAAAGATTACATTTACCCTTTTCTTTGTCTGAACACACGAATCAGTATAATTTCCACCAATAAAACAGTTAAAGTAGCAAGCAACACCCAGAAAAATTCGTCTTTCATTAAGGCCATAGAATTCAATGAATCATCCCCTTGATTCGGTGTGAAAACGACAAACCCGAGCACAACCGTTATCACACATCCGACGACAAACAAAAGTGCGAAAACAACAATCCCCAAAAGCAGCAAAATGAATTTCCGTTTTCTTTTTCTTTTCTCTTTCTCCGCTTCCTCATCATCGCGGGAGGCTGCCGTCCCGACGGCAGCCTCCTCTTCCCCGCTTTCCGCAACCGCCGCAACTTCCGCAACCGTTACGCTCTCCGCACCCGCCGCAGCGGCCATGGCATTTTTTGCATGTGCTTCCCCTTTGTTTTCGGACTCCGGAACACGGCTCCATTCGTCCATAAAGAAATCCATTTTCACTTTCAGCGCGACACACAGCGCCTGCAAATTATCGAAGGAGGGGCGGGTTAAATCCGCTTCCCATTTGGAAATTGCCTGTCGCGATACGCCGACCAATTCCGCCAATTCTTCCTGAGAGTACCCCTTCGCCTTGCGATGACGGCAAATTTTCTTCCCGAGTGTGTCCATCTCCATGCCGCGCCCTCACTTGTCTTTGAATTGCATCAAAAGCTCTTTCACAAGCATGACCTGTTCGTCCGAAAGCAGCCTGAGCCGATCCGCGATTTCCCGCTCGTTCACCGATCTCTGTTCCTCCTTCGTGAAGGCGAAAAAGTAGGACAAACTCACATCAAAATAGTCGCATATCTTTTCGATCGTCCGCAGCGACGGTACTCTGTCCTTATCGCGGGCGGCGTTCTTTTTCCATTGATAAATCGTCGAGGAAATTTCCGCATGCTCTTTCAGCTGGTACTTGGAAACGCCTTTTTCCACCATCAATTCCTCGATCCGCCTGAGTATTTGCTCTTTATCCATAATTCCACCCGAAAATATTTTATACTGCCATTATATAAAATATTTTCGGATTGAATAAAGTGTTATATGCACCATTTTAAGGTGTATATAAACACCGTTTTTCGCTTTTCCGACTTCTGTAAACGAATCCCGCCCGCCTTTTCAAACGGGACAGCCGGATGATTCCGCGAATAAAAGGAAGGGGGCAGGGTTGCGGCCACCGCGTTCTATCGCCCGGACGATATCCGGTCAAAACAAAAAAACGCCGTTCGATACGGCCGATAAAAACGCTTTTTCGGACGCCGCGGGCATCCGGAGGAAACAAAAAGAAACAAAAATATCCCCGGGCGTTCCCGACGAAAAACCCGCAAATCGGAAAACGGGGACAAGGCGACTCCGTCGGCAAAATTGAAAAGCCGCAGCGAAAGAAACCCGAACGGCTCCAAAACAAAATACGGGCGGAAAAGCCCGTCCGCCGCCGGCCGCAGCCGCCGCCACATTGCCGAAGCCGATCAACTGCACTCTGTCGGCAAAAAAGATCGCTTTCCGGGTCTTCAATACTTCCATCCGTCTTCCCTTGCGATTCGTCCCTATCGCCACCCGCATATCTATTATAACAAATCTTTCCCCTTTGGGCAAGCGTTTTTCGACGTTTTTCTTTTTGCCGCGCGGCAATTCTGTCCGAACGGCGCAAACCCGGACGATGCAAACCCGGACGGTGCAAAATGTCCGCGCGTACCTCCCTTTATACGGACATATGCGCGTAGATTTCTTTCAGGGCGGGATACAGTTTTGTAAAGAGGGCATATTTTTCCGCATAGCGGGCAGCCCTTTCCGCGTCCGGAGTAATCCGCTCCTTCACCCGCACGATGGCGTCTGCCGCCTCCTTTACTGTTTTATACTCCCCGCAGCCCACCATCGCCAGCATCGCCGCGCCGAAGGCGGGGCCCTGTTCCGTCTGGGGGATCTCCACGGGCATATTCATGACGCTTGCTACGATCTTCCGCCAGAGCGGACTTTTCGC
>DVGN01000038.1 GCA_018712725.1 Candidatus Scatosoma pullicola | reverse complement strand
GAGGAAAGAAACCGGCAGTCAGCCGCACCGCGGCGTGCCGCCGGTGTCTGTCCTGTATAAATCTTTCCTCAGACTCTCGTACCATTTTTTCCGTGAAAAAATGGTACGAAACAGGGATGTATGGGGAGGTGTCACGAAGCACCGGAGGGGATAAGAAGGTCGGTTTTCGATACGGCAAATTCAAAGCGCTGAAATCAATCCGCAAAAAGGGCGTCACTTGTTATGTCCTTTTTGCCCTTGTGAAAAACGGAAACAAGGTGAAACGAGCCGCAGGCGAGAGAGGAAAGAAACCGGCAGTCAGCCGCATGGCGTGTCGCCGGTGTCTGTCCTGTATAAATCTTTCCGCAGACTCTCGTTAAATTTTTTCTCCGAAAAAATTTAACGAAACGGAGATGTAAGGGGAGGTGTCACGAAGTGACGGAGGGGATAAGAAAGTCATGGATAAGACGGGCAGGGTTGCGGCGAGCGCATTTTATAACGAAGCGCGGGCAGGCGAAACGCCTGCCCGCGCCAAATAAAAATTTCCTCCTCCCCCTCAGCGGCTCATTTCCCCGATCCCTTCGCCCGCGGCGCTCAATAGAGTACCTGCGCGTTGTCGGGGAGGTGCAGGACGCCCGAATTGTCCCCGCGCACCGAATACTGCCCTTCGGCAAACGTCTTGTGCGGAATCATATAGATGCGCTTGTCCTTCCAGCGCTCTTTCAGCTCCCGCCCGAACATCCGCTCGGAGAGGATCAGCCGCATCACCTTTTCGTTGAGTTCGACGACGACCGCTTCGTACCCGTCCGCGAACCGATCGAGAATATCCGCGCGGATATGGGCGACGACGAACACGTCGGCGTGTACATACCCCATCCCGCCGCAGTGTTCGCAGGGCTTGACCAGATAGGAGAGCACGTCGCTGCCCACCCGCTTGCGGGTGAATTGGGTAAGGCAGAGGTCGCTCATGGGCAGGACGCGGCATTTCGCCTTGTCGCCGGCGAGGCGGGCGGTCAGTTCCGCCGTGACCCGCAGACGGTGCTCCTCTTCCGCCATGTCGATGAAATCGACGACGACGATGCCGCCGATGTTCCTCAGACGCACCTGCCGCGCGATCTCCCGCGCCGCTTCGAGGTTGACGTTGAGCGCCGTCTCCTCCATGTTCTTTTCGCCCACGAAACTGCCCGAATTGACGTCCACCACCGTCATCGCCTCGGTGTGGTCGATGACCAGCGAGCCGCCGCTGTCCAGCTCCACCCGCGGCTGCGCCGCTTCATAGACGAGCGGCGAAATCCCGTAGGAGCGGAACATCCCCCGCTCCCCCGTGTACAGCACGACTTTGCGCTCGGGAAAATCCCCGCGCAGGCGGACGAGCCGCAGAAGGCGCTCGTACAGTTCTTTGTCCCCGACGTACATCGCGCTGACGTCCTCGCCCATGCTGTCCCGCATGACCCGGACGGGCAGGTCGCATTCCTTGTGCAAAACGGCGCCGACGGGGGCGTTTTTCGCCTGTTCCGCCGTATCCCGCCAGAGATTGCGCAGATACTCCGCCTCCCGCTTCAGCTGCCGCCGGTTGACGAAGGGCGCCTGCGTGCGGACGATGAATCCTTCGTCCTTCCGCTCCCGCATCCGCTCCGCCGTAAACAGCAGATTTTTCCGCAGTTCCTCTTCCGTGATCTTGCGGGAGATGCCGACGAAATCGGTGTTGGGGAGGTAGATGAGGTTTTTGCCGACGAAAGAGAGGTGGGTCGTGACCTTCGCGCCCTTGTTCCCGCGCGGGGGCTGGACGACCTGAACGATGATCTCATCCCCCGGCTTCCAATCGTGCGGCTGCGCGCTCGTCCCTCCCATGGTGCCGTCATATTTGGTATAATCGGCATAGGAATCGGCAAGGGAGAGGTAGCAGTTGCGCTCCAAGCCGCAGGAGACGAACGCCGCCTGCATGCCGCTCAAAACGTTCATGACCCTGCCTTTATAGACGTTGCCCGCGATCTCCCCGCCCGTCTCCTTTTCGGCGGCGAACTCCGCGAGCTTCCCGTCCTCCAAGAGCGCGACGAACTGCTGTCCGCAATATCGATCGAAAAACCATTCCTTCTTCATCTGGCGTCGTAAACCTGCTTTGGATGTACTTTTCCGGAGGGCGTGTCCCCGCCGGACTTCGTCATTTTCCCCCGACACCTTTTTCGTTAATGATTATAACATAGATTTGAATTTTTTGCAATAGGGTTTTGAAAAATTCTTCACTTTTTTTTGCCTTTTTATCACAAAAAATCCCCGATCCGGCTGTACAGCCCGCCGGAGGCGAACATTTCGGCGAGTTCGTTCTGCCCGATCTCCCCCAAATACTCCTCTTCGTCGTCGTAGACGTCGAGAATCAGATACCTGCCCCGGCCGACAAACCCCACCGCCTTTTTCAGCGTGCAGTCCGCCGTCACCGCCACCCGCCGTATCTCCACGCCCCGGCGGAAGGCGTCCTTATAGGAAAAATCGATGCGGACGTACTTCGCCCCTCCCCTGCCGCTGCCGAATGCTCCCGCCGCGAGAAAGAGGGCGAAGGCGAGCAGGGTGAAATTGGGGGTTCCCCGCACGCAGAGCAGGACGAAGGCGAAAATCATCCCCGCCGAAAAGACCAGCGTCAGGGCGCGGCAGATCTTGTCCGCCTTTTCCTCTTCCGTTCTGAGGCAGAGCGCCGCCCGCAGCACCCTGCCGCCGTCCAAGGGGTAGGCAGGTATGAGATTGACGAGGGCGATCGCCAGAGATACGAAACAGGCGGAATCGGTAAAGGCGTAGGCGTCGGGCAGAAACCACCACAGGGCGGCGAACGCCGCCGCCGTGATCAGGTTGCACAGCGGCCCCCATACGGCGACGCAGATCTCGTCCCGGAAGCCGATGCCTTCGAGATCGCCGTCGATGACCGCCCCGTAGGGCATCAGGACTACCCTGTCCAGCCTGTACCCCAGCCGTGCGGCGGCAAAGGCATGGGCGCATTCGTGCTGTAAGGCGACGAGCGCGCTCAGCAAAAACACGGGCAGCCTGCCGACGAAACAATAATATACGCCGAGAACGAGAAAGAGCGGATGCACGGAAAACCGCGCCCCGCGGCGTGCGGCGTCTTTCCTGCGCCGCGCCGCGCGCGGCGCGCGATCTTTTCCCATACCCTTCCCCTTCCCGGCTGTCCGGCTTCGGGCAGCCGGGTCTTTACAATTCGCGCTCGTCAAATCCCTGCCCCCGTCAAACGGAGCCGGCTGCGCTTCCGTCCGCCTCTGCGGGCGGCGATTACGCCTCCGTCCAGGTGAGGTCGTTGTCCGCCCCCACTTCGAAGCAGTTGAGGAGCTGTCCGTCCGCGTACATCGTGATCTGCACGGCGCTTTCGCCGCTGCTGACGCCCAGGGGGACGTTGGCGTACACTTCGGCGCCCTCTTCGCAGCCGACGTAGTTCAGCCCGCCGAACACCCCGTAAAAGTTCTCGCTGTAATCGACGCGCACGTCGTACGTCCCGTCCGCGTTCGCCGTGACCGACCCCACCGTCCCGTCCGCCGCGGGATATACGCAGCATTCGGCGGTGAAGGACAGAACGCCCGTCGGCGACAGCTCCAGTTCGGCGTCCGAAAATTCGCCCACGACGCTGCCGAGGTCGAAATCGGTATAATTCCGCTCGTCCGCCGCCGCGCTCTCCTCCGGCATCAGGCTGCGGAAAAAGGTGTTGATGGCGCTGTTCGGCATAAAGACGTTGGTGAGGAAGATGCCGCCGCACAAGAGGCAGGCGAGCGCGAATTCCGCCGTCAGAAGAATCTTCGACCGCTTCGCCGCAGGATATTCCTCCGCCGCGAAAAAGCCGCGCTTTTTCCCCGCCGCGCCCGAGAGCCGGACGGTCTCCACGCCTTCGTCGCGGAAGGCGTAATCCGACTCCGTCCCGCCGGATTCTTCGCCCTCTTCCGCACTCTCCGCCGCGGCGGCGCGCGCGGCGTCCAGAGCCGCCGTCGGCGCGATCTTTTCCTCCTCCGCTTCGCCGTTGATGCGGGCGATGAGCTTTTCTTTCAGCCCCTTGCCGCGGACGCGGCGCTTCTTCTGTACGACGTTGACCGTGGAAACGGGAATTTCCAGCATCTCGGCGTATTCGATTTCTTCATTCATGATAAAGCTCTCCTTTTCCTGTCCGTATTGACCCCCTTTTCGGGCGGTCGTGCTTTAATCTATGACGGCGGGCGCCGATTTATAACGGGGGAAAAAGATTTTTTTCGCCCGGATTTTGTCGAATCCGCCCCGGACAGGCACATTTTTCTCCCCTTCTCCGCCTCTGTTTGCCCTTCCCTCTCTTTTCCAAAGGCCGCCAAATAAAAAAGCCTCCTTTACAGCAAGGAGGTAACGAAATCCCCACCCATACTTATGGAAAGGGGAGGTGTCATGCCCATTCATTATGCCTCCCCTTTTGGAAAGGGGAGGTGTCACAAAGTGACGGAGGGGATAAGAAAGCCGGAAACCGAACAGACAATCCCTCAGTCTGCCATACGGCAGCCAGCTCCCTTTGCACAAGGGAGCCAAATATAGAGAGCCTCCCCTTATAGTAAGGGGAGGTGTCACGAAGCCACCCACCAATCATGCCTCCCCTTTTGGAAAGGGGAGGTGTCACGAAGTGACAGAGGGGATAAGAAAGCCGATTTTCGATATAATAAATCAAAAACCGAACAGACAATCCCTCCGTCAGCCACAGAGCCATAACGGGAAGCGACATTTGCGCGCTCGCCGCAACCCTGCCCCCTTCCAATCGTCAGTCGAAATCCTCCGATTCGATGACGTCGAGAACGTGCATGAACCGATACAGCTCCTCTGCGGAAAAATAATCGATATAGATCCTGCCCTTTTTGTCGTTGCCGATCAGCGACACCTTCATGTGCAGCGCCGCCCGCATGCGTTCGACAAAGGCTTTGAGTTCTTCGCTCTTCGCCGCCAGCGCCGCCGCCTTTTCCGCGCGCAGCACTTCGGGCGGGGTCAGAAAGGATTTCACCGCCCGTTCCGTCTCCCGCACCGAATACCCCCTGCGGACGACCTCTTCCGCGAAGGCGTACTGTTTTTCCGCCGGCACCGACACGAGCGCCCGCGCGTGCCCCGCCGAAAGTTTGCCGCTCTCCACCAGCCCCACGACTTCGGGGACGAGGGTCAGAAGGCGGAGGGTATTGGCGACGGCGGGGCGGGATTTGCCGATCCTGCGGGCGATGTCCTCCTGCGTCCAGCCGTAATCGGAAATCAGCCGTTTCATGAGATACGCCCCTTCCATGGCGCCAACCGAATCCGTTTTCAGCCGCTCGACCGCCGAAAAGACCTCCGCTTCCTCTTCGGAAAAGCGATAGACGCGGACGGGCACATCCGTCCTGCCCGCCTCTTTGGCGGCGAAAAAGTCCGCACCCCCCGCCAGCAGCCGATACCGCCTCCCGTCGGCGCGGACGGGCAGTTCGGGCATGCCGTTGACGAGTATATACGCCGCCCTCTCCTTTCTGCCCCCGTCGTCTGCGGGCACGAGTTCGGGCGGGCAGTCGATCCTGTTCACGGAAATTACCTTTTGTTCGCTCTCCGCCGTCGGCAGGGCAAATTTTTTCTTCATGACCTCTCCCTTTTCTCCCGAAAATACAAGCCCGGAGCCGGAAGAAAAATTCCGGCTCCGCGTCATTTGTCCCAATATCTTTCCCCGCGCCGCGAAGCTGCGGGAAAAATCCTCTCTTTTGTGCGCCGGCTCATACGCCGGACTTATAAACCGGACTTATATCCCGGACATCCGTCCGCCGTCCGGCCCCTCTCCGCCCTTCTGATACGCCCGGACTTACACGCCCGGCTGAGGCGCGGCGGGTGCGGCGTCGGAGAAGCGTTCGAAGGGATTGTCCTTGCGCTTGTCGCCCTCTCTGTCCATGAATTCGATGACTTCGGTATAGGACGCCCCTTTCATGAGCATCTCCACCTCTTCGGTGTAGATGGTCTCCCGCTCGACGAGAACGCGGGACATATTGTCGAGGATGCTCCGGTTTTCGGTGAGCAGGCGGATGGCGCGCTCGTGCTGTTCGGAGACGATGCGGCGCACTTCGTCGTCGATCTCCGCCGCCGTCTTCTGCGAATAGCTGTTGCGGCTGCCGCCCCCCAATTCGTAATCCATGCCCATGAACACGGGCTGGTTGTTCTCGTAGGCGACGAGCCCGAGCTTCTCGCTCATGCCGAACTGGGTCACCATCCGCCGCGCCAGCGACGACACCGACTGCAGATCGGCGCTCGCGCCCTGCGTGACGTCTTTCAGGACGATCTCTTCGGCGACCCGCCCGCCCAGCGACATGCAGATGCGGTCCACCATCTGATTATAGGACATGAACTCCCCGTCTTCGTCCGGCCGGGTCATCGTGAACCCGCCCGCGCCGCTGCCGCGGGGGATGATCGTCACTTCGTGCACGGGATCGCAGTGCTTGCAAAGCCCCGCGAGAACGGCGTGACCCGATTCGTGATAGGCGCAGATGCGTTTGTCCGCTTCGGTGACCACGTGGCTCTTCTTTTTCAGACCCATCAGCACCTTGTCGATCGCTTCGTACAGCTCGACGTTGCCGATGAGTTTCTTATTGCCGCGCGCCGCCAGGATCGCCGCTTCGTTGAGAAGATTCGCGAGGTCGGCGCCCGAAAATCCCACCGTCATGCGCGCCACCGTGCGGAAATTGACGTCGGGCGCGATGGGTTTGTTGCGCGCGTGTACTTTGAGGATCTGCTCCCTGCCCTTGACGTCGGGCAGATTGACGTGGATCTGCCGGTCGAAACGGCCGGGACGGAGCAGAGCGGGGTCGAGAATGTCGGCGCGGTTGGTCGCCGCCATGACGATGATCCCTTCATTGGTCTCGAAGCCGTCCATCTGGACGAGGATCTGGTTGAGGGTCTGCTCCCGTTCGTCGTGCCCGCCGCCGAGCCCCGCGCCGCGGTGACGGCCCACGGCGTCGATTTCGTCGATGAAGATGATGCAGGGCTGGTTCTTCTTCGCCATGTCGAACAGATCGCGCACACGGCTGGCGCCGACGCCGACGTACATCTCCACGAAGTCGGAACCGGACACCGCGAAAAAGGGCACGCCCGCTTCGCCCGCCACCGCCTTGGCAAACAGCGTCTTGCCCGTGCCCGGAGGCCCGACGAGCAGCACGCCGCGCGGAATGCGCGCGCCGAGATCGGAGAACTTCTTGGGGCTCTTCAAAAATTCGACGACCTCCTGCAATTCCTCCTTTTCCTCTTCCGCGCCCGCCACGTCCGAGAAGCGGACTTTGAGATTGTTCTGCACGTGCGCCTTGGTCTTGCCGATGCTCATGACCTTGCCGCTGCCGCCCGTCGCCGAGCGCATCAGCAGCCAGAACACCACCGCCACCAGCACGATGCCGACCAGCGTAAAGACGCTCGACCAGATACTGCCCGCGTTGGGGTCGGCAAGACTGATGTTGACGTTGAGCCCGAGTTCGTTCCAGGCGGTCTGCATGGCGCGCAGCGCCTCGGAATCGTAAAGGCTGGGACCGACGGTGGCGTAGTAATTCTGCACCGCGCCGTTGACGATCAGTTCGCCCCGCCAGTTATACCCGTCCACATAGATACGGTTGATTTTTCCTTCTTCCACATACCGGATGAATTCCGTATAGGTCAAAGAGACATAGCGGGGGGCGATGAGCTGCTGAAAGAGTATCGCCAGCACCACCACGATGACGATCGCCATGACGATCCAGAATACGGTCTTGGTTTTTTTGTTCAATGCCTTTTCCTCACATCTTCCGCTTTTTATCTGCGGACTATTCCTATTTTAACACACGCGCCGGGTTTTTTCAAGCATTTGCGGCGCAATTTCTAAACATTTAGCAAACATTCACAAATTTAACACCCTGCGAAAAAAGTGTGTGCGCCGGCCTGCCGTCTCCCCTTTACCGACCAACTCCGCCTCCCCTTATGGTAGAAAGTGTCCCCATCTCTCTCCCGCCTCCCCTTATAGTACGGGGAGATATCACGCAGCCCCACCCCATGCCTCCCCTTATGGTAAGGGGAGGTGTCGCGAAGCACCGGAGGGGATAAGAAAGCCGGATTTCGATAAAATAAATAGAAGCGCTGACATGAATCCGCAAAAAGGGCGTCACTTGTTA
>DVGN01000003.1 GCA_018712725.1 Candidatus Scatosoma pullicola | reverse complement strand
CGCACATAGCTTTCTGCCGTTTTTTTATCCATTATAAACTCCTTTTAGATCCAACTAAAACTCCAAAAATAGTCCCAACCGTTTACAAATTGATTCCACGCATTTGGTATTGTTTGAGTGATCAAATTATGAAAGCCTACCTTCAAATCATTATACCAATTTGTTTGTTGAAACAAATATACTCCAAGAGAAAACAGCGCTCCTGCAATTGCTCCGATAACTGAACCGATAATCGGTATAGGAATTAACGAACCAATTGCTGAACCAATCGCCATAGAAGCAAAGAACCCTCCAATTGAAAATCCCACATCAACAACACTATCTGTTATTTTTCTACTTGTTGATAAATTTGAATTAGTAAAATTATTATAGATAGAAAATCCCACATCAACCACCAGCAAAGCATAACTAGCTACTTTGGCAACCTTACCAACACTGTTTAAAATTGTTCCTGCGTATTGAAACTTAGTTGCTTTTGTCATTTCTTGTAAGAACACAGGGTTGAATACGGCTCCTCCAACATCGTCCAACAAATACAAAGGTACCTTTGCAAGTTGAGCAAATAATTTTGCACTTGCTTCCAACAATCCAACACCTGTACCCATAAAAATGTCTTTTGCAAAACCCATAATAATTAACCATATCGGGACAGGAAAATTACCATTATAATCTACATATAAAATAGGATTATTCCCGCAATAGGCGTACAGGTTCAGACCGTTAATGGTGTCGGGTGCAAGATAGGAAATGTCGTCGATCGTGATAAATCTGCCAATCTTCGGGTCGTAATACCGCGTTTTCAGATAGTACAGCTTCGTTTCCGTATCATAGTAATACCCGCGATATCGGAACGGATTGATGTTCCCGATAAACGTACTGCTTTTGTTCTCACTTCCGTTCGGGTTCAGTACGACATGATTCCCCCATGCGTCGTATTTATATCTTACCATAATTTTCCCGTCACTGTCAAGGATTTCCGTAATATTTCCAAAAACGTCTTTTCGATAAAAGTACATCTCTTCATCATACTTCATCCCACATACACCCTCCGCGTCGTAATAATATTCCACTCCGCGGCTTTCTTTTACCAGTTTTCCGCTCATGTCGTATGTGAAATTGTTCGTCGTACTCCCCTGCGTCTTGGCAATTCTCTGACCCTGACCATTATATCCGAACGTTACTCCGTTCAGATACATCAGCTGCCTGCCCTTTGTCCATGCCGCCGCTTTCCCTTCATATGCCACCGGATTTCCCATCGCGTCATATGTAAAGGTTTTCGTTTCTTCCTCATATTCCCCGTCCTCATTCTTCACCCGCGATACGATCTCCGTCAGCCTATCCGTATTCCCTTCGTATCCGTAAATATATTCGTCGCACTCCTCCGGCATATCCTCATTGTTCTTTAACGTATATCCGTATTCCCTTCTCATCAATATATTCCCGTTCCCGTCATACGAGTACATATATGTCTTTCCCATTTCCCTATTGTTTTCGCGTATCAACTGACCGATTCCGTCATACTCATACGACACCGTCTGTTTTCCGTTTTTGTAGATCTTTGCAACATTCCCCATTTCATCATATGCATATCTTAGGCTCTCTCGGATGATCAGTTTATTGTTTTTCACCTCTCCGTAACGAATCGTCGAAATCTGGTTGGGCGAAACATCAAGATATAAAAAAGTGTATGAGCCGCGGTTGACTCATACACTTTTTCGCCTTTTTCACAATTTTGTAAATATTCTTACAGAAAGCTGTACCGCAAAAGTCTGACATCTCATAACTTGAAGTTTAGATGGAGGTATGCTCTGCACTTCACACTATCTCTCTTTCGCGACATATGATCGCAGGGTTCAATCCCCGTATTTTGCTCAAAAGGGCAAAAAGTCAGCATCATTCTTCAACCCTCATCGTTACGCCGGAAAAGCGCCGTTTTTGCCCGAAAAACAGCAAAAACCCCTGAAAAACTTACCGTTTTTCAGGGGGGTTGCCGTGGACAGCATTTCTATCCACAAAACTATGGTTGAGGCAACGGGACTTGAACCCACGACCTCTTGGTCCCTAACCAAGCGCGCTACCAAACTGCGCTATGCCTCAATATGCCGCTCTCCCGAAAATCCTCTTTTCGGAAGAGCATAACCTATTATACTTACACGAAAGCATTTAGTCAAGCGTTTTTCGGGGCTTTCGGAAAATTTTTTTAATTTTCCCGCGCGCTCCGCCCTCTCTTCCCGCCGCCGCTATCCGCCCAGCTTTGTCCACAGCGCATTCAATATCTTCCACAGGAACACGAGCGTGGGGAATACCATAAAGAAGAGGACGACCGCGATCGCCAGGGACACGCCCGCCCAGGCGATGATCCCCGCCCCCTTTTCGACCAGGCGGGTCTTTTTCAGGACCAGCCACACCGCGAAAAGCCCGACGATTGCCGCCGCAAGACCTATGCCCGCGTATTTCACATAGGGGGACGAATAGGTAAAATGCACGACGTTTTCCCCCTCTTCCAGCGCCACGAGCAGGAAATGTAGGTCGTTTTCGACGAGCTGCGCCTCTTTGCCGTTGACGGTGACGCGGTAGCCGTCGGAGGCGACGAAATTGAGAAAGAGATATTCGCCCGCGTCCGCAGTGATGGTCGCGGTGATTTCCCCCGCGCCGACCTCCACTTCCGCCGCCCTGTTCCAAAGCTCCCGGGAAAGCCGCTGCGTCATATCCGTCGTAACGGCGGAGGCATTGCTCTTTGTCCCCCTCAAAAAGTCGTACAGCGCCACCTGGTTTTTCGAGCGATTCGCCGCGGTGTTTTCTTCGGGGAAATGCAGGTCGCCGGACGAGACGGTGTAGCCGTTGGGGAATACCATGGTATTCTCGAACATCGCAAACGCGCCCGCGGTCATCTGCGACGAAGTTCCGTCCTCCCCTTCGACGAGAACGGGTTCGGTGTAGGAAAGCGCGTTCACCTGCGACCACCGTCCGCCTTCCGTACCTTCGGAAGAGGTAAAGAAATATTTATAGCCCAAAAACGCATCGCCGAACGCGTTTCCGCCCGTGCTCTTCAAGCTGTTCCGCCCGTTTCCCGAATATCCGAACAGATTGTAGATGACAAAATTATCCCCGTCGATCACGGAAGAGAAGACGCTGAACGAGTTGGCGTTTCCCGTAAAGGGCGCGTTTGCCGAAAGTTTGTCTTCGTAATCCTTCACGCGGAAATACCCCTCTTCCCGCTCGTTGAGCTGTTCGACCATCGTCGAATAATGGGTGACGTTATAATGCGTGGCGCTGTTGCCGACGACGAGCTGCTCGTTATAGAAAAGCACCTGCACGCCCACCACCCCGAGCAGCAGAAAGGACATGACCCGGACGCCGATCTCCCGGTTGCGCACCATGAGGACGCCGAGAAGGACGGCAAAGCCCACGATAAAGAAGAGGATGGCAATCACCTGCATCCCGCCCAAAGAATGGGCAAAGGAAGAAGAAAATCCGTGCAGATCGGCGAGCGTGGATTCGTCGGAAATAAAGACGTCCCAGATGTCGATATAGAAATTCCCCGCCACGAAAACCGCGAGAATGACCGCGCAGACAAGGCAGACGAGCGCGTAAAAAATCGTTCTGCCCTCCTTCCTGCCGCCCTTATCCAGAAGCTCCCCGCCGTCGAACGCCTTATCCGGCGCGAAAGTACAGCCGTTTATCGCCAGACACGCCCCGCCGAGAAAATACAGCGCGTTCAGAAAGCCGAACCGCAGCGCATAGGACATATAGGAGCCCATGTTCATGAGCAGCATCGCCTCGTCCACGCATGCCGGCAAAAGGGTCGCAATGCCCGCGACGAGCATGAATTTTGACAAAGGGGTTTTCAGGCGGGTGCGGACCAGCCAGACGACGGTGAGGATGAGAAAGAGGGAATCGCTGAAAATATAACTGAATTTGCGGTACCACGCCGTGCCCGCCCGATCGAAAAATCCGGACACGTCAAAGGCGCCGTCCTCCCCTTCCCCCAATCCGTACCAGAATTCGTCGAACAGCCCGCCTCCCCTGCCGCCGCTCAGATACGCCATGAAAGAGGGCAGCAGAATGGGGAGCGCCGCCAGCACCGCAACGACAAAGGCGATACACAGGTATGCGATGAAACGGTTTCTCTCCTCTCTTCCGACGCAGAGAAACGCATAGGCGACGAGCGTGGGAAAGAGGATAAAAAAGGAAAAACAGGCGATGGAAAAGCAGGTGTAGATACAGCACGCCAGCACGGCGGAAAAGGCGAGAAATTTCCCCGTCTTCACAAAGCGCACGAAGGCGATCGCGCCGAGAGGCATATAGAAGAGAAAGTCGATCCAGTTGACGTAAGTGCTGGCGACGAATACGTAACCGCAATAGGCATATACGACCCCGACGGCACCTCCGGCATAGGCAGGTATGCGATCAAACAGTTTCCGGACAAACCACGCGCCCGAAAAGGCGATCGCCGCGAGCTTTAACGCCATCACGATGCCGCAGGCGTTATGCACGTTCCCGTCCCCGCAGATGAGGTACAGAAAACTGAACGGGCTGACAAAGAAATAGGCAAACGTCCCGAACACGTCCGCGCCGCCCGCGATCGAATAGGAATAGAACAGCGAAGATTTTCCGTCCAGCACGTCGAACAAATGCTCTATGAAAGGGCATATCTGAGCGGAAAGGTCGTAGCTCGCCACCACGTAAGCGGAGCCGAAGGGCCAGACGCCGGAGGCGGCGAGCTGGCAGAAATAGGCGATAAAGACGACGAGCGGCGCAAAAACGACGCCGCCGTATTTCCCGAAAAAGGCGCGCACCTTTTCCGATTTTTTCGGCGTTTCGGCCGGCAGTCTCTCCCCTGCCCCCTCCGTCTGCGTTTTTTCTTCTTCGTTTTCTGCCGCAACGGAAAGGGGCGCCGTTTGATTTTCTTCCCTTTCGTTTTCTTCCCTTTCGGGGACTTTCGCGTTTTCCATGCCCCTATTGTACCATTTTTTCCCGCACACGTCAATCCTATCCGGCAAAAAAATCCGTTTCGCGGAAAAATTCCCCTCCGCGCGCGAAAGGGCGGAGACAATGCTCCGCCCCGATCGGCATTTTTATTTCTTTACCGCCTGCCGCACGCCGCCGCAGTTCCCCGCGCGCCGCTTTTCCGCTTATGCCCTTTCGGTGGCTTCGGGAAGCGCCGCGGTCTCTTTCTCGCCCTTTTCGTAGCGGGAGTAGCGGGAATTGACGCGCATGGCGTTGAGGATGGCGATCACCGCCACTCCCACGTCGCCGAACACGGCAAACCACATATTGGTGACGCCGAACGCCGACAAAATCAGGATCAGCACTTTGACGGCGATGGAAAAGACGATGTTCTGAAAGACGATCGCCATCGTCTTTTTGGCGATCCGCTTGGCGAGCGGGATGCCGCGCAGGTCGTCCTTCATCAGGACGATGTCGGACGCTTCGATCGCCGCGTCGCTGCCCACGCCCCCCATCGCGATGCCGATGTCCGAACGCATGAGCACGGGCGCGTCGTTGATCCCGTCCCCGACGAAGCAGAGCACGTCTTTCTCCCCCTTCTCTTTCAGCAGCTTTTCCGCCTCTTCCACCTTATTCTGCGGCAGCAGGGACGCCTTGTATCCGGTCAGGCCGATCTGTTTTGCCACGTTCTCCGCGATCGCCTCATTGTCGCCCGTCAGCATGACCGTCTTGCAGCCCATGCCGTTGAGGGCGCCCACGACCTCTGCCGATTCCGGCTTGATCTCGTCCGAAATGAGGAGGGAGCCGACGAACTTCCCGTTGCGGGCGACGTACACGACGGTGCCGAGACCCGTTTCCCGTACAAAATCGATGTTCTTTTCCCGCATCAGGCGTTCGTTTCCGCAGCAGATGACGTCCCCTTCCCGCTCGGCGACGATCCCCGCCCCCGCGACGTCGGAAAGGGTATATCCGCCCCCGACCTCTTTTCCGTATTTCGCCGCGATCGACCGGGCGATGGGATGTCCCGAATCGCGTTCGGCGATCGCCGCAAGCCGGAGCACCTCTTCCGCGTCCGTCCCCGGCGCGGGCGTAATTTCGCTCACCGCGAAGTTGCCCTTGGTCAGCGTGCCCGTCTTGTCAAAGACAAAGATATCCGCGCTGTTGAATTTTTCCAGATAGTTGGAGCCCTTGATGAGGATCCCGTACCGGGACGCCGCGCCGATGCCCGCGAAGAAAGAAAGGGGAATGGAGATAACCAGCGCGCAGGGACAGGAGACGACCAGAAAGCTCAGGGCGCGGTAAATCCACGTCGACCAATCGGAGGTGATCAGTCCCGGCACCACCGCCAGCAGCACCGCCACGATGACCACGGCGGGCGTATAGTATTTTGCGAATCTGGTGATGAAATTTTCCGCCTTGGACTTCTGCTCGGAGGCGTTTTCGACGAGTTCGAGAATTTTGGAAACGGTGGAATCGTAAAACGCCTTGCTCACCTGCACTTCGAGCTGAGAATGGATATTGACGCAGCCGCTGATGACTTCGCTCCCCTCCGCGACCTCCCGGGGGAGGGATTCCCCCGTCAGCGCCTTGGTGTCGAGCGTGGACGCGCCCTTTACGACCACGCCGTCCAGGGGGATCTTTTCGCCCGGATTGACGACGATGATCTCGCCGATCTCCACTTCGGAGGGATCGACCCGCTCCGTCTCCCCCCCCCGCTTTACGTTTGCGTAATCGGGGCGGATGTCCATGAGGGCGGAAATGGACTTGCGGGACTTGCCCGTCGCATAGCTCTGGAAAAATTCGCCCACCTGGTAGAAAAGGAGCACGGCGCACGCTTCGTCGAAGCCCTCTGTCTCCATGCCCGACGCGCCGCGGTAGATGGCAAGCGCAAAGGCGCCGAGCGTGGCGATGCACATCAAAAAGTTTTCGTCAAATACCTGCCCGTGGGCAATGTTGCGGATCGCCCGCCAAAGCACGTCGTACCCGATCAGAAGATACACGGCGAGATAGAGCGCGAACGGGAACACCCAACCGGCTTTTCCCGCAAACACGCCCGCCAGCCCGACAATTTTGTCGACGGCGAAAACGACCGCGAACAATACGAGCGCGACGACGATGCGGATCAGATTTTTTCTTTCCTTCCTGCTTAAACTTCCTTTCACGGCTAAACCTCCGACAGACGGCGAAAGGCTCCGAACGGGGCGTGCCGCCTTTCCAAGCGCAAATTGTAAACTCAAAGGAGAATCCGGCAGTCGGGCTCCACTTTTCTGCACACCTTCACGACTTCGCGCATGATCTCGTCCAGCCTGCTCTCGTCCGCTTCGATGGACATCCGCTGCGCCATGAAACTGATGCTCACCGCGTCCACGCCGTCGATCTTGGCGATCGCCCGCTCCATTTTCGCCGCGCAGTTCGCGCAGTCGAGATCTTCCAGCTTATATACCTTTTTCATGATAAAAAACCTCCGTTTTCTCTTTTATTTCCTCCGGGGATTTTCCCTCCGGATTTTTCTTTTTTCTCTTTGAACAGTTGGTCTGTTGAGCAAATATTCAATTATTGCCCCGGAAAAAACAGGGAAAAATCCCCGTCGTCATCTGTCTTCGTCGACGTGCGTCAGGCCGTATTCCATGATCTTGGTGACGTGGTCGTCGTCGAGGGAATATTTGACCTCTTTTCCCTCTTTGATGCCCTTGACGAGCTTGGCGGCGCGCAGGACGCGGAGCTGATGGGAGACCGCCGAGACGCTCATGCCCAGAACGCCCGCGATTTCCCCCACGTATAAATCTTCGATCTGCAAACAGCCCAAAATCTTCGCCCGCGTGGGATCGCCGAACATCTTGAAGAGTTCCGCAAGGTCGTAAATGGTCTCTTCGGGGGGCAGCATGCAGCGGATCGCCGCGATGCGGTCCGTCCGCCCCTTTTCCGTTTTTCTCTCTTCGTCTGCCATTTCGCCCTCACTTATTTGAATGTTTCTTCAAATGTTCAATAACAGTATATGCCTTCTTTTCGCGTTTGTCAACCGTTCGGAGGTACTTTTTCCGAAAAAATAAAAATTTTTTTGCCGCATATCGAGCAAAAAAAGATTCGCCTTCCCCGCAAAAATTTGCGGGGAAGGCGACTTGTCAAAGCGCTCGGCTCAACCCTGCCCCCTTCGTTTATGCCTCAGCGGAGCGAACGGCGGCAAGGCGCGCCGCGCCGCACAGCCCCGCGTCGTTGCCGAGGCTCGCCGTGCAGAGGTCGAAGGGCGCGTAATCCGTCCCGCCGAACAGCCGTTTGTCCACTTCCTTTTTGAGGGGAAGGAGCAGATTGTCCCCTTCGCCGCACACGCCGCCCCCCAAAAGGATGGCCTGGGGGCGGAATTCGTTGAGGAGGTTGCAGATGCCCTCCGCGAGACAGCGGATATAAAATTTCACCACCCGATCGGCGGCGGGATCGCCCGCGCGCTGGCCGTCGAACGCCGTTTTGCCGTCCACGCCGTCGAGATTCCCCGCGATCTGCCACATCTTGCTTTCCGGGTGTCTTTCCATGGCGCGTTTGGTCTGGCGGATGAGGGCGGTTGCGGAAGCGTACGCCTCAAAACAGCCCCGCCTGCCGCAGGTGCATTTTTCCCCGCCCATGCGGATGACGCTGTGCCCGATTTCCGCGCCCGCGGACTTGTTACCCTCAAACAGTTTCCCGTCGATGATGATGCCGCCGCCCACGCCCGTGCCGAGCGTGACGAGAATGAGCGAAGAATACTTCCGGCCCGAGCCGCAGAAATGCTCGCCGAGCGCCGCCGCGTTCGCGTCGTTGGTGATGTACGCGGAGCGGTTCAGCCTTTCCGCGATCTCGCGGCACAGGGGGACGTCTTTCCAGGCGATATTGTTGCTGTACACGATGACGCCGTTTTTGCTGTCGATCGTCCCGGGCGAGCCGATACCGACCGCCTCCACGCGCACACCCGCCTTCTTTTCCAGCTTTTTCACGAGCGCCGCCATATCCGCCGCGATTTCACGATAGTCGCGCTCCCTGCCCGTCGGAATTTTGTCCTTGACGAGAATTTTCCCCTCTTCGGTGACGATGCCGCATTTAATGAACGTCCCGCCGAGATCGATCCCGGCGTAACACGCCGTGCGGTTTTCGCAGGTGAGCAGCACTTTCGCCTGCCCGCCCAAAACGAATTTCTCGCCGCAGTCGACAAAGAAGCTGTCGCCGGCGGAAAAGGGCTCTCCGTTGATAAGCCCCTCCCCTTCGAGCACGTCGACCGCCGTAAAGGAGCGCGCGTTCGTCTCCGCGAATTTGCCGTTCAGTTTCAGTTCGCGGCAGCGGAAATAGGGGCATTGGGTAAGAAGGCGGATCTCCCCGCCGGGGACTGTTTCGGGCAGCCCCGTCCCCGTCCTGTCGCGGAAGGCGCGGAAATCGATGACGTCCACCGCCTTTTCCACGTGCAGCGGGCGGAGCTTCCCGTCCGCGCCGCGGCGGTTGTAATCATATACCCGATAGGTGACGTTGCTGCTCTGCTGCACTTCGCAGATGACGCAGCCCGCGCCGATCGCGTGCACCGTCCCCGCGGGGATCAGATGGCAGTCCCCTGCATGCACGGGGATGAAATTGAGGAGTTCTTCCACCGTCCCGTCCGAGACCTTCGCCAAAAACTCCTCCTTGGAGGTATCGCGGCGGAAACCGCAGTAGATGCCCGCCCCTTCGTCCGCCGAAAGGATGTACCACATCTCCGTCTTGCCGTTGTCCCCTTCCACCCGCCGCGCGTAATCGTCGTCCGGATGCACCTGCACGGACAGATTCTGCGCCGCATCGATGTATTTTATAAGCACGGGCAAGGGGGAGCCTTCGGGATCCACCGCCTTGGGATTTGCCGCCAGATAACCGCTGAGCGTCCCCCCTTCGCAGCCGCTTTCCCCGTCGGGGTGGACGGAGACCTCCCAGCTTTCGCTGATCTTCTTTCCGCCGTTGTCCCTTCCGAACATTCCTTTCAGCTTATAGCCGCCCCAGAGATAGTCCTTCAAAACGGGCGTGAGTTTTTTCATAGCCGACCTCCTTCCGGCATTTTCCGCCGGAACCCTGTTTTTTCGCCGATTACCGTCATTATAACACATACCGCCGCATTTTGCAAGGATTTGGCATAATAAAAAAGTCTCTGCCGCCGCAAAAAAATTTCCCCGCCGGCAAAAAATTTTTTCTTCCCCGCGCTTGACAAATCGGATTTTTTCGGGTATAATAAGGGCACAATCGGTAGGTGAGGCTACCGCAGAGGATACGGACTGTTGCCGCAAAATGAAGGAGACTTCATTCGCCGGTATGAACAGGCTGCATCGGGACAAGGTGCAGCATAACACAGTTACATCGCCCTGCGAAGCTAAAGCTCGGACGAAATATTTCTTTCGTATTTTTTCCGCGCATCCTCCGATGTGCGGATTTTTTTACGGGATCAGAGCATTATGGACAGTTATCAAAGTCGATTTTACGAAAAAAACGCCAAAAACGGAGAAAACGGGCGGATTTTTCCGCGCGCCGAAGTCCGACTGCGGCTCTTTTTCAAGAGACCGCCGTCCGGGCTTTGTCTTTCGCGCCGCCGTTTTCTTCGGGAAAACGGCGGCGTTTTTTTCGGCGCTCCGCTCCCCGAAATCCGGAAAAATAAAACCATGAAAAAGGAGGTGAACGCCATGACTGCGGACAGCGGCAGTGATCCGGGTACGAAAGGCAACACATTCAACAGACAAAAACGCGGCTCCGCCGTCCCTGCCGTAAAGGCATGACAAAAACCGGCGCCCGCTTTTGCCGCGCGCCCTTCGTACCCCCACAAAAAAATTCCGACCAAGGAGGTACGAAACATGAAAAAAGAATTTCTCAAAGAAAAGAACGCGCTTGCCGAAAACGCCCTTCCCGCCGCAAAGCCGCGCGCGGGCCGCACCGACGGGGAAAAAGAGACGGAAAAGCGCCTGCAATTTGCCGCGGCGCACACCGCGGAAGAACTCCGGGAATTTCTCGGCTGCCCGACAGACGGGCTTTCCGCTTCGCAGGCAGAGACGCAGCGGGAAATGTACGGCGGAAACACGATGGGCAAAAAGGCGGAAAAGTCCTTTCTCCGCCGGCTCTCGGAGGCGTTCGTCAATCCGTTCAGCGCCATTTTATTCTTTCTCGCCGTCGTCTCCGCCTGCACGGACGTGTTCTTCGCGCAGCCGGGAAAGAAAAATCCCGTCACCGTCCTCGTCATTTCGGCAATGCTGTTGATTTCCGGGATTCTGCGCTTTATCCAGGACGCCCGTTCGGACAACGCGGCGAAAAAACTCGCCGAAATGGTGAGCGTCACTTCGGCGGTGAAGCGGGACGGGCAATTTGCCGAACTCCCGCCCGAAGAGATCGTCGTCGGCGATCTCATCCGCCTGTCCGCGGGCGACATCGTACCCGCCGATATGCGCGTTACGGAGTGCAAAGACCTCTTCGTCGGGCAGTCGGCGCTGACGGGCGAAAGCGAACCCGCGGAGAAAAATGCCGCCGCCGTCCGGGGGGACAAATCCCTCACCGAATGCGAAAATCTCCTCTTTGCGGGCAGCACCGTGATCAGCGGCAGCGGCGCGGGCGTCGTTCTCGCCGTCGGCAAAAACACCCTTTTCGGCGGCATCGCCCGACTTTTAAGCGGCAAGCCGCCCAAGACGAATTTCGACAAGGGAATCGCAAAGATCTCCCGACTTCTCATCCGCTTCACCCTCATCATGGTCCCCGCCGTCCTCCTGATCAACGGCTTCGCGAAAAAGGACTGGACGGACGCGCTGCTGTTTGCCGTGTCCGTGGCGGTGGGACTGACGCCCGAAATGCTGCCCATGATCGTGACCGCCTCTCTCGCCAAAGGCTCGCTGGCGCTGAGCCGGAAAAAGGTCATCGTCAGACGGCTGAACGCCATTCAGGATTTAGGCGCCGCGGACATCCTCTGCACGGACAAGACTGGCACCCTCACCGAGGACGCCGTCGTACTCGAAGCCTATACGGACGTCTTCGGGAACAGGGACGAAGAAGTCCTGCGCGCCGCCGCCCTGAACGGCTTTTTCCAGACGGGGCTGAAAAGCCCGATCGACGTCGCCGTCCTCCGCGCCTCAACGGAGATTCTCGGCGCCCTGCCCGAAAATATCCGCAAGACGGACGAACTCCCCTTCGACTTCGAACGCCGCAGAATGAGCGTCCTCCTCTCGGACGGGGAAAAGAGCCTTCTCGTCACCAAGGGCGCGGCGGAAGAGATGCTCGCCTGCTGCTCCTTTGTACGCAAGGGGGCGGAGATCCTCCCGCTGGACGATTCCCTGCGCGCCCTCTTTCAAAAGAGGACGGCGGAACAAAACCGCAGGGGCATGCGCGTCGTGGCGGTGGCGGAAAAGGCGGGGAACATGACCTCTCTGACGGGCGCGGACGAATCGGACATGACGCTGATCGGCTGTCTCGCCTTTCTCGATCCGCCCAAACCGACGGCGGCAAAAGCCGTGAAGGAACTCCGCCGGCTGGGCGTGAGCGTCCGCATCCTGACGGGCGACAACGAGACTGTCGCCGCCAATATCTGCAAAAAAGTATCCGTCGGCACGGACAAAATTCTGCTCGGCGCGGACATCGACCGCCTTTCCGACGAAGAACTCGCCAAAGAGGCGGAAGATACCTGCATTTTCGCCAAACTCTCCCCCGCCCAGAAGGCGCGGGTGATCCGCGCCCTGCGCGCCAACGGACACGTCGTCGCATACATGGGTGACGGAATCAACGACGCGGCGGCGCTGAAAGAGGCGGACGTCGGCATCTCCGTGGACACCGCCGCCGACATCGCCCGCGAATCGGCGGACATCGTCCTGCTCGAAAAGGATCTCACCGTCCTCAAAGACGGCATCGTCGAAGGGAGAAAGACGTACGCGAATATGCTCAAATACATCAAGATCACCGTCTCTTCCAATTTCGGAAACATGTTTTCCGTGCTGGCGGCGAGCATCTTCCTCCCCTTCCTCCCCATGACCTCCGTGCAGCTCATCCTGCTCAATCTCGTCTACGACCTCTCCTGCTCGGCGCTCCCCTGGGACGGCGTCGATCCCGGATTTCTCGAAAAGCCGCGCGGCTGGGACGCCGCATCCGTCCGCACTTTCATGTTCCGGTTCGGGCCGATCAGTTCCGTTTTCGACATCCTCTCCTATATCCTTTTGTATTTTCTGCTCTGCCCCCGCCTCTGCGGCGGCGGTTATCAGACCCTCTCCGGGGACGCGCAGGCGAGATTTGTCGCCCTCTTCCAGACCGGCTGGTTCGTCCAGTCGATGTGGACGCAGGCGCTCGTCATCCATACCCTCCGTTCTCCCCGCGCCCCTTTTGTCCGCACCCGGGCGTCTCTTCCCGTAACCCTTTCCACCCTTGCGGCGGTCGCCGTCGTCACCGCCCTGCCCTTCGCCCCGATCGGCGGATGGCTGGGGCTCTGCCCTCTCCCCGGCGGGTATTTCCTCCTGCTCGTCTGCATCGTCATCGCATACCTGGTATGCGTTTCGCTCGCAAAATCCCACTATGTGAAGCAATATAAAGAACTGCTCTGACGGCGTGCGGGCGCCTCCGTGCGCCCGCAAAAATCCCGCCGCGACCCCGACTAAGGCTTTGCTTTTTTGCGCCGCGGTATGCTATAATAAAGATACGATACGGCACGACGCGCGGCGCGCCGTCAAAGGAGGGAAAAAATGGGTGCAAAAAACGGCAGTTTCTTTCACTTTATAGACGACGAAGAATTGTCTGAACGCGCATATGCGTATCTGTTCGGTCTGTGCGACAGGGCGGAATACCTGTTCGACTGTCCGCACGGCGAAGCGGATTTCTCCACAGAGGCGATCGGGACGGACTGCGAAGGGATGATCGGCGCGCTCGAAGGGGAGCGACGGGGCGAAAGCTGGGGCATGCGCGGCAAAATCCTCTCCTTCCGCCTGACGGACGAAGTCAAAGAGGTCATCGGGCATCCGGCAAGGCTGCACGGAATGCCCGCCGTATGGGACAGACGGCTGGAAAACCTCACCCTGTACAAGGGCGAAAAACGGCTGTATTCCGTCTGTTCGCACGAGGGCTATACGGACATCGACGAAGATTTTCTGCAAAAAGTCGGGACGTTTTGCAGGCGGGAACTCCCCCGCACGTCGATGTGGAAACAGCTCGAAGCGCGCTACCCCCGCCTGTCCTCCCTCTCCGCAAAACGACTGTGGGGAGATCTGGATAAGCTGGACGACCTGAACAGACAGATCTGCGACGCGTGGCAGTGCTTTATCCGCCAACCCCCTTTTTACCAAATGACTTTCGAAGAATATCTCGCCGTCGCGCGCGATTACCTTTCCGGGCCGATCGTCCGGAAGCTGGAAGAAGCGGGCGGATATCGGGAACTGCACCCCGAAGGCTATGCGCGGGTTTCGCGCGAAGTCGAAGCCTTCCGCGGAAGACCGGGATTCGACCTGAGCGACCTCTGGTACGACATCCGCCGCGAACTCGCCTATTGGAAAGTCTTTTTAGAGCTGCACCGCCGCCCCTGCCCGCCGTCGGACGAACAGCGTTTCCCTTCCATCATCATAAACGAAGAAAAGGAAGGGAACGAATCATCTGACGCCAAGCCGTAAAAATACCGCCGCTCCGATGTCCGGAACGGCGAAAATTTTTCGTGGGCGCATACCTGCCCCCTTGTCAGAGCGCCGAAATGCGCTCCCTGACGGCGTCTTCCCGCAAAATTTTCTCGTCCACATAACCGCAAGCCCGAGCGGTCAATCGAAAAAAACGGAAACCGGCATACCGGAACGAAAAAAAACATCCGACCCGACATTTTCGGATCGGCGCGGATGTTTGCAAGGTGGTGGTCTTGCTGGGGCTCGAACCCAGGACCTCATGCATGTGAAGCATGCGCTCTAACCAACTGAGCTACAAGACCGTTCCGATGTGTAACGGTAGAAGTATAACATAAATCCCGCCGCTTGTCAATCTTTTTTTCGGTAAATTTCTCTCCTTTTTGAAAATTTTGGCGTCTCTGCTCTCTCTCGTCCGCACATCCGAAAAAAATTTGCCGAAATGTTGCGCAAAATGCTTGTCAACGCCCCCCGAAATGTACTATCATTATATTGCAAAAAAAATTTTGCGAGGCTAACGACCATGGATAACAATATGGAATTCTCCGAAACTGCGGACGGCTCTCCGGGCGGCGCCGACGAACAGGCGGACAGAACGGAAAAAGCAGCCGGCGCAGACAAGACGGACAGGGCGGACAGAAAGCCCGAGCTTCCCAAACCGGACAAAGACGACCTCCGGCCGGGCACCATTCTGCTCGACATCTTCGTCTGTTTCCTGGCGGCGCTGCTCGTGTCCGCTTCCCTGTACTACTTTTCCAACTACAACAATTTCGCCCCCGGCGGCGTCACGGGTATCGCTTCCATTCTCGCTTCCCTCACCGAATCCAAATTCGGCGAAATGACCATGAACATGAGTATTTTCATGCTCGTGCTCAACATCCCCATCTTCGTACTTGCGGCGATCTTCGTCAGCCGGAAAACGGGGATCATGCTCATCGTCTATCTCGTTTTCCAGTCCCTTCTCCTCATGCTCTTCAAATCCCTGCATACCCGTTACGGTCTGCCCTATTACGGCGCGTTCCCCGACGGGAACTGCTATGAGGACGGAAACAACCTCGTCTTTGCCGCGATCGGCGTCGGCGTGATTTCGGGGCTGGGCTTTTCCCTGATGATCCGCCGCTTCGGCGCCTCGGGCGGCACCTATGCCATCTCCGCGCTCATCAAGCGCTTTCACCCCGAACACAACATCGCCTGGCTCTCTTTTGCGATGGACGCCTCCGTCGTCGTACTGGCATTTTTTGTCTATCGTTCGGGCGCGAACGCCGTCATTTCCACCCTTGTGAACATCTTCCTCTCCGACATCGTCGTCGACTTCATGCTGCAAGGGCTGCGGAGCGGCTATAAATTCGAAATCGTCACCGAAAAGGCGGAAGAGCTCTCCGCCGAACTCATGCAGAAATTGGGCAGAGGCGTTACGACCCTGCACGCCGAAGGCATGTACACGCACAGGGACAAAGCCCTCCTTATCTGCATCGTGCGCAAGCGCCAGGTGGGCGCCTTTCTCAAAATCCTCAAGCGCTACCGCGCCACCTTCTCCTATTCCTGCCGTGTCAACGAAGTGTACGGCAAATTCGAAAACCGCCCGGCAACGGCAAACAAAAAAGCCGACAGATCGCCGGGCGAAAAGCGTTGACCGATATAAATGCCTTTCGGCTTATCGTTAAAACAGACGAACGCGAACCGGAAATTTCCGATCCGCGTTTTTTCTTTGCCCTTTTGTTTTTTGTATCCCTTCGGCGCCTTTCAGTCCGCCAGCGGCGCATACTTTGCTTCCGCCGCCGAAAGCAGGTCGTCGGGCGAAATTTCGACGTTGCAGCCCCGCCGTCCGCCGCTGCAAAAGATCGTATCGAAGAGCTGCGCCGTCTCTTCGACGAAGGTGGGAAAATGCTTTTTCATGCCCACGGGCGAACATCCCCCGTGTACATATCCCGTCAAGGGGAACAGCTTTTTCTGCGGCAGCATCGCCACGCTTCTCACGCCCGCAGCCTTCGCCGCCCGTTTGAGGTCGAGACTTCCCGACACGGGCACGACGAACACGTAATGATTTCCGTCGCTCCCCTCCGTCACGAGGGTCTTGAACACCCTGTCCGCTTCCGCCCCGAGCGCCTCCGCCACCTCTTTTCCGTCCGTAAGGTCGGCGGAATATTCGTGCGGCGTGTAGGCGATCCCCTTGGCGTCCAGGATGCGCATCGCATTCGTTTTATCCATTTTCACAATGACACTCTCTTTATAAAACAGCTGAAATTAACCGAAATAAAATGCCCCCCCAAAGGGGCGTTCTGACGTTCGTCTCAACCCTGCCCCGCCCGTTCCCGTATTTTCTTACGTTTCGACGGAATACGTCCCGTCGGGCAGAAGGGAGAGGACGACGTCGCCGTCCGAATCGGTGCGATACACCTTTGCGCCCGCCTCCGCCAGCCGCGCGGTAACGAGCGGAGAGGGGTGCCCGTAGACGTTGCCCGCGCCGCAGGAGATCACCGCCGTCTCTGTGCCGAGAAAGCGGACGAAATCCTCCCCCGTGCCGCTGTCGCTTCCGTGGTGGGACACCTTGAGGATTTCGGTGTCTTCGAGCGCTACGCCGTACCCGTCGAAATAGCCCAGCCGATAATCGGCAAGCAGCCGTTCTTCGACGGCGGAGCCGGCATCACCCGCCAGCAGGGCGCTCGTTCCCGCATAGTCCAGCCAGACGACGGCGGAAGAGTCGTTGAGGTCGCCGTCCGTATAGTCTCCGGAATCGATCTTTCCGTACGGGCTGTCCGGATTTTCCGCCCGATAGGGAGACAGAAAGACGAGAGAATAGGGGCAGGTATCCGACGAAGAGGAAATGCGCAGATAGCGGCGGGAAACGACCGTGCGGACGTTCTCCGTCCCGGCGAGCCGATCGCAGAAAGCGGCGTATTCGCCGTTGACGGCGGTGTTTTCGATGCCCGGCAGGAACACCGTGTCCGCGCCCGTAAATTCGAGCACTTCGTCCAATCCGCCGCAGTGGTCGGAATCGGGATGCGTGAGCAGCATAAAATCGAACCGCTCTATGCCCAGCCCGTTGATATAGCGCATGATTTTGGTCGTGTGTTCCGCCGAACCGTCGCCGCCGTCGACGATCATCGTCCTGCCGTCGGGAAATTCCGCGATCGTGCAGTCCCCCTGCCCCACGTCGAGAAAATGGAGGCGCATTTCCCCCTCTTTCCGGGCGCGGATGTCGGGCAGCCCCACCCGGTATTTCCACGATTGGGGCGGATAAAAGGCGGCGACGATGCAGAGCGCCGAAACCGCCGCCGCAACCAAAAGGAGGGCGACAAGCCGTATCTTCCGCCCTCTCTTTTCCGCTTTTTCCTTTTCTCTTCTGTACCCCATTCTCCTTTCCCCCGGCGCGTCGGCGTAAAAGCCCGGGCGCCTCAGCCCTCTTTCGCTTCCTTTTCCTCTTTGCTGTCCGCCTTCGGGCAGGCGCGGATGCTGTGGCAGATCTTCTGCATCCGCTCTTCGACGGCGAACAGATCGTCCGCGCACGCCTTCAATTCCGCCTTATACGAATCCATCAGATCGGCGTTGACCTTATAGGACACTTCGTGTTCGAGACTCGCCCACATGTTCATGGAAATGGTGCGGAGCTGAATTTCCACGGGCACCCCCATCTGAACGACGGACAGCGCCACGGGGATCTTCACGATGAGATGCAGGCTCCTGTACCCGTTGGGCTTGGGATTTTTTATGTAGTCCTTTTCCTGAATCAGCTGCACGCCCGTCTGATTGAGAAAGACGCGGGATATTTTATATACGTCTTCGATATATCCGCAGATCACCCGCACCCCGGCGATGTCCGTCAGTTTGGTGAGATTTCCGGGGATCTGTTCGTATCCCCGCCGTTTGAGCTTTTCATAGGCGCTCTCCACCGTTTTCAGGCGGCTTTCGATGCTGTGAATGGGGTCGTGCCCCTGGATCATGCTGAATTCGTCGTCGAGAATTTCAAACTTGGAACACGCCGTTTTGAGCGCCCCCGAATACAGGGGTTTCAGGCGCATGTATTCGCGGATAAATCCGGCGTCCGGCCCTCCGCCCTCCTCGAAAGTGACGTTCCCGTAAAAATCTTTTTTCAGCATCTTTTTTCCCCTTCGGGCAGAGCGCGGAGTTTTTGTCGTCCCGTCCCATATATTTATACCACAAAACGCCCGCAAATCCACACATTTCCGGAAAATTTTTCCGAAAAATCAAAATGCGTCTTTGGAAATTTTGCCCCACCGCCGCGCGATGAACGCGAGTTTCCAGGAAAGGGGCAGAAGGCGCATAAAGCCGGCGAGCGCCCTGTTCCAGAACCCCGGAATGACCCTCCGGCGGTTTTTCTTTACCCCTTCGAGGCTCTTTCGGGCGACGAATTCGGGCGGCTTTGCCGCCAATTTTCCCCAAAGCCCCTGCCCCGCGATCTGCTCTTTGATGTCTTCGCGGGTGGGCATCGCCCCGGGGAGCACCGCGGTGACCTTCACCCCCTTCCCCTTCATCTCCTCCCGGAGCGCCGCCGAAAAGGAGGTGAGCGCCGATTTCGCGGCGCTGTACAGCGCGAAATAGGGCATGGGACAAAGCCCCGAGACGCTGGAAATGTTGACGATCTCCAACTCCTTGGCCCTGTGTCCGATCGCAAAGCGGCAGAGCGCGGCGGCGGCTTCGAAATTCACCCGGCACTGGAAGGAAATCTTTTCCTGCGTATATTCGGAAAACGCCTTCTGAATGTCGGCGCCCGCGGCGTTTATCAGCCTGCCGATCTTGCAGCCCGCCTCCGCGATTTTTGCCGTCATCTCTCCCCTGCTATGCCCATCCGACAGATCTGCGGCAAATACGAGCACGTCGATGCCGGGATTTTCCGCAAGGAGTTTTTCTTTCAGCAGCCGCAGTTTTCCTTCGCTTCTGCCCGTCAGGATGAGATTTTCCCCGTTCTTTGCGCACAGGCGGGAAAAGGCGCTTCCCAGCCCGCCCGCAGCGCCCGTGATCATCGTATAAATTTCTCCGCGCTCTGCCCTCTGCATATCTTTCCCCTCAGCTCCACAATTTGTCGGGATCGAACCCGAAAATCTGCACGACCTCCACATAGGGGGAATTGGCGATTTCGGGCGGCGTCACCACCAGTCCGCCGTTGGAATCGAGATCGACGCCGAAATGCTTATAGGCATACCAGGCGACGTGGGCGCACTGGGTGTATTCGAAGGAATCGCTGTATTTTTTGTGAAAGATCCCCGCCCAGAAGCTGTACTTTGCGCCCTGCATGTTCTCGCGCGCATACGCCGCCACCTCCGCGCGGAATTCCTCCGGAAACTTGGGGCGGAGCACCATGAGATCGGCAAGCCCGGTAAAGGTGGAAGCATAGGTGAGTTCGCTCACGTCCCCCGGCCCGAACGCCTCCAGAAGCCGGTTCGAATCCCCGTCCACGACGAGCGCGGCGTGCCCCAGCCGCCAGACCGACACGTGCGTCGTCGCCGTGACGATGATGTCCCCGTCCTCCAGCTTTGCGAGAGGGACCCTGCCCTCTTCCAGCTTTTCGCTGTATGTGTACGGATTGAAGCGCTCGCAGTTCACCGTGTGTTCTTCGAAATAAAAGTCCTGAATCTCGAGAATCCGCCGGATGTTCCCCGCTTCCAGAAGCCCGTCTATGCCGAGTTTTGTCAACCCCGTCTGCGCGTAGAGGAGATCGTAGTCCGCGTCCGTCAGCGTATCCTTTTGAAGAATGGCGGAAATGTCCTGCTTCTCGTAATCGGGATACCAATGCTCCCAGCTCGCGTCCGCCCAGACGACGCCGAGCTGCAATCCGCCCAGGACGGCGCCCACAAAAAAGATGAACACGGCAAGCGCGATGGCGAGTTTCTGCTTTCTTTTCAGTTTTTTTCGTTGTTTTTTCCCTTTCTCCATTTCCGATGTCCGAATATCCGCGCCTGCCGGGCAGTTTTCTTTTCACGGCGGGAATGCCGTGAAAACAGCCGCGGCTGTTTTATCCTCTGCCATTGTATCACAATTCCTCCCTTTTGTCAAACCCTCCGCTCCGCATTTCCCTTTTATCACCTCTTTTTTATCTTCCCGTCCTCTTTCGGCGAACGAAAACCGCCCCCTTGAAAGAGGCGGTTCCGATCGGGCTTAAAAAGCGACGGGGCGGGTCAATCCTTGGAAAAGGCGCCGGCGACGATGTTCACGATCCCGCAGAGAATGCCGCCCACGACGAAACAGACCCAGCCGGGATGCCACCAATTTCCCAGAAAGCCGAGCAGGAGAAAGACGGCGGTCGCCACGAGCATGATCACGCCGCAGACGGCGGAGGAAATGCGTTCCGCCCTGCCCTCTTTCTCTTCTCCTTCGGCGGCCTGCGCCTCCGCGCCGGGCAGATCGTCGGAAGCGCACTCCTTGTTGTACGCCTTCACGTCGTACTTTGCCGACAGCATGCCCGTACAGACGTACACGCCGACGGCGACCGCCACCGCCGTCATGAAAATGCCGCCCGCGAGATATTCCCATTCCTCTATGGTAAACCCCGCCGGCGCATAGCCGTCCTCCCACGTCATCGCCGCCGCCTTTCTCAGTTCCGCAAGTTTGCGATAAAATTGCATGTTTTTCCTCTGGTACTCCTTTCCGGTTTTCCGGGATATTCTCCCGAAAATTATACGCCCTTTTCCCCCTCCCGTCAGCTCATTTTCGTTTACTTTCCCGTAAACTATTGTTTACAATCCGCCTTTTTGCCCTTTTTGCGCCCGTTTTTGCCGCGAAAAACGCCAAATCAGCGGGAATAGTCGCGCGCCCCGAAAATCGTCGAGCCGAGACGGATCATGTTGCTGCCGTGTGCGATGCACAGGCGGTAATCCCCGCTCATGCCCATGGACAGATACCGCACGTCCGGATCGGCGCGCTTTGCCTCTTCGTACAGCGCCCGCATTTTATCCGCGAGCGCCCCCAAAAGTCCCTCGTCCTCCGACTCGGGAAGCATCGCCATGAACCCGCGCACTTTCAGCCCCGGCGTCTCTTTAAGGCGCATAAACGCGTCCATGCCCCCTTCGGGCGGGTATCCGCCCTTGCTCTCCTCCCCGCCGACGTTGACCTGCACGAGAATCTCGGACCGAACGCCCCTTTGCAGAGACAGCCGGGAGAGTTCCGCGGCGAGTTCATCCCGGTCGCAGGAATGGAACAATTCGACTTTTCCGACCAGATATTTCGCTTTGTTCAACTGCAGATGCCCGATAAAATGGCGGGGGCAGGGATTTATCCAATCGTTTTTGTCGCGAAATTCCTGCGCCTTGTTTTCGGCGACGGCGTCCACCCCCGCCGCGATCGCGGCGTTGATCTCCTCCGGCGTCCGCGTCTTGACCGCCGCCACCAAAGTCACCTTCTCCCCGAAGGGATTTCCGCCCGCGATCTCTTCCCGTATCCGCTTTACCCGTTCGGAAATTTCCTTTTCGCCCATGTTCTGCACCTCCGCGGCAGGGCGTTTCGCCCGCCGATCCCTTTCAGTATATACCTTGCGCGCCTTTTTGTCAACCGCGGATGAAGGCACATCCGTATTTTGTTTCGCAACTGCCCTTTTTTGCTTGCCTTTCTTCTTAGGACATGGTATAATTGATATAATGGATAATTCAAACAAGGAAAATCGCTTTTTTCTATGAATACGGAAGAACTCAAAACTTTTATCTTCTTATCGAAAGTCAAAAATTTTACCCTGGCGGCGGAAAAGATGGGCATCGCGCAGTCGACGGTCACCAACCGGATCGGCGAGCTTGAAAAAGAAGTCGGCAAGCGGCTGTTTTCCCGCGGCTCCAAATCGGTGAAGCTGACGGAAGAGGGAAAAATTTTCCTGCGCTATGCGGAGCGGATCATCGAGCTCGAAGAGACCTCCGTGGAAGAGATGAACGCCGTGTCCGCCTATACCCGGAAATTCTCCGTCGGCGCCATCAACGCCACTTACGAAGCCTACGTCCGTCCCCTTGTGGACAAGTGCCTGAAAGGCAACGACGTGACCGCCGTCAAAGTGACGCTCGGACATTCGCTCGACCTTATACAGTTGCTGCAGGACAACGTTCTCGACATCGTGTTTTCCTCCGTGCCCCTCAAAAGGACGGGGTTCGTCTGCGAAGTTTTCGATACGGACAGGCTGGCGCTCGTCACCGGCAAGGGATTCAATCGGTATCCCGACGGCATTGCGCAGGAACAGCTTTCCCATATCCCCTATCTGATGTGCAATTTCGCCCTCAGCGACATGGGCGCGTTTATCCGTTCGCTCTTTCCCGAAAATTATGTGTTCCGGCTGGAAGTGGACAACTCCTCCAAACTCTTTCACTATCTCGAAGAGGGCTACGGATACAGCTTCCTGCCCTATAAACTCATCCGCAGGGAACTGAAAAACGGGAATCTGGAAGAGGTCCCCCTGAAAGACTTCTCTGCGCCGCTCGTCAAGACTTACCTCATCTACCGCCAGGGCTACGACGTAAAGAAATTTCTCGAGAACAAATTCGACGCGGATGAGGAAGTCTGATTTTCGGCGCGACCTCAATCCTTCCGGCGGTTCGAGCTCCCCTGCCGCTTCTTTTCCGGCGGCTTCCGGTCTTGCCGCTCCGCTGACTTCGTCGAATTTCGCGCCGGATCTGCGTCGGATTTCGCGCCGCCGGAAGCGTTTCGGACAAGCGGCAAAACCGCCGGAAACGGGGCTGAAAAATTTTTTCCGTTTTTTTGAAAATACGCATAAAAACAGTTGACAAATGCGTCGGTTTTTAGTATTATAAATAGGCTCTCTTTGAGACGGGAAAGGCTTTTGAAACGCCCTTTCCGGATCGCGGAGACGCCATTACAATATCGCGGGGTGGAGCAGCCAGGTAGCTCGTCGGGCTCATAACCCGAAGGTCGCAAGTTCGAATCCTGCCCCCGCAACCACATGGCGGCGTAGCTTAGTTGGTTAGAGCGATCGGTTCATACCCGATAGGTCATAAGTTCGAATCTCATCGCCGCTACCATTGCAAACAATCGCAGAAGAAACCGCGTATGCGGTTGCAGTGCGTCCATCCGCGCTTCAAGCGCATTTTTATATGGCCCCATGGTCAAGCGGTTAAGACACCACCCTTTCACGGTGGTAACATGGGTTCGAGTCCCGTTGGGGTCACCAAATGGTAACTATCCGAACACCACTATCACAGAACAGTGGGTTCGGGTAGTTTTTTTATTGCCGCCAAAGGAATAACTCTCCGAATTTTTTGCCTCTTCGTTGTGGCTATCGTAGCACAGTTCT
>DVGN01000037.1 GCA_018712725.1 Candidatus Scatosoma pullicola | reverse complement strand
GTGGTAAACTTTGCGCAGGCCGATGTCGTCGGAGACGCCCCAGCCCCTGCCCTTGAGCGCGGCGATGCACTTTTTCAGATTGACGCTGAACCCGCGGAAGCGCTGGACCTCCTCCTGCGAGCGCTCCTCTTCGCTCTTGAGATAAATTTCGCGCATGACCTGTTTGAAGGGCTGGCGGACGTTGTTGCGGACGACGCGATCGATCGCCGCCCGGAGCAGCCCCGCCTTTTTCAGTTCGACGGGATGGGCGACGTACACCGCCCGGCTTTGGATTTTCCCGCCCTCCGTATCCCGCAGGGCGCCGTCCGAGAACACCGCGAGTTTCCCGTCCGCCAGAAACACGAGCCCCGAAAGCGTGTGCGCGATCGTCCGTTCGCGGCTCATCCGTTCCAGCTGCTGCGAAGTAAATGCCGTCCCGTCGCACATCGCCCCTTCGAAACTTGCGGCGATCCGCCTGAATTTCTGATTGAGCTGCTTTACTTCCTCTTTCAGCCAGACCACCGTCTGATCCTTGGCGTATTTTGCGGGCACGGCGGCGAGGCGCTTGCCCTTCCGTTCGATCTGCAAAGTCACTTTATAGGCGTTCTCCGGTATCGTCGGCGTGAGTTCCAGATCTTCCGCGGTATACGTCCGATAGATGTCGTGCAGGTAATCCGCCTCCAATTCAAAGACGAAGATGCCCGTGTCCGCATAGCCCGCCGCGCGGGCGAGATTGTCGAGCGCGATGTCGACCGTCCGCCGCTCGCCGAGCTGCCGCTGCGCGCCGTACTTTTTGCTCCCTTTCAGAAAGTCCTGCAAAAACAGATACCGCTCGCGCAGGTCCTCCCTGCCTTGAAGGGGAATGAGGCTGTAAACGAGACAGAAGTCCTTGTTGCGCGAAGCCGCGATCCTCTCGACGCACTCTTCCTTGGAAATTTTGCCGTTCATGGCGTCGAAAAAGCGCTGTGCGCGCTTGTGCAGACCGCCCACGGTGACGTACTTCGCATTGTCGTAAATCATTTTGATACGCTCGGCGGGAATCTCTTCGGTCATCTCCTTGTACCAGCGGTAATCGAAGGCGCCGTCGTTGAAGTCGCGGTAATCGATGTCGGAATATTCCCGTATCGCCTCCTTGCGGCTCTCGTAAAACCGATCGTCGCCGCAGGGCTCGCTCTCGTTGAGATGGGCGATGAAAAAATAGGCGGCGAAGCGGAAGCGGGGAAAGCCGAGGGCGCGCCCGGCATAGTCGATGAAAGAAGGGTTGAACAGGGAGGCGCGCACCAGCTCTTCGTCTTTGACGGCGTATTCTTTTAAGAGCGCGGCAAACTTTTCATAGGTATCCCCCTCCGCCGGCACGGTCTTTTTCATGATCATCGATATGCTGTCGTTTTTCTCGCTGCCGTAGGGCGACCGCACGAGCGTCAGCCCGCGGATGGCGGCGATGGAGCGGACGAAGTACTCCGCCCCGCGGAAACAGTCCACGGCGCAGATGACGCGGTTGTACGGCGTGGCAAGACTGCCCCGCGTCAGTTCGGCGTCCAGGCTGTCGCGCACCAGGGCGGACATGCACCGCTGAAAGCGCGGATAAGGGGAGTCGGGTCGGTACAGACAGAGGGTGGAATCCCGTTTGGAGAGGTCATATATCGGCGTTTTGCCGATCAGGACGAGATAGCGGAGCAGCTCGTCGGAGATCTCCCCCTTTTCGTACAGCTTCGCCGCCGTTTTGAGAGATACGACGCCTGCCTTTTCCCGAACGGAGGCGCAGACCGCGCGGGCGCACGCCTTCATCGCCTCCGCGTCGTCAAACACGGCGGCGGCGTCGACGATCTGCCCGAACGGAAGAAAGCTTTCATAATAGCTGCGCACGCGCTCTTTTTCGTCCCGGAGGAATATGCCGCGCGAAAACAATTCCGTGAGGCGGAGAAGCATGGGCTCGCTCAAAAAATCGAAGAGAAAGGCATTGGTAAGCGAGGTCAGAATACGCAGGAGGTACTCCCGCTTTTCCCCGCCCTCTTCGAAGAAGGAAAAGAGCGCATTCCGGTCCGCTTCGGAGAGTTTGTCGCCGTAAGCGGCGACGTAGAACTTCTGTTCTTTCGGGCCGTAAAACCGGGAAAGCAGCAGCAGGCTGACGGCCTCCGCCTCCGTGAGGGCGGACTTCCACAGACCTTTGAGTTCTTCGCCCAGCGGAAAGTCGGAAAATTTATCGGACTTGAAAAAATCCGCGCCGGACAGCGGCAGGAACGTGCTGCCGAAGGTGGACAAGCCGTCATAGAAGTACGTCTCGTACTCGTAATTTTTGTTTTCTTCCACAAATCCGGACAACCTGCCGAAAAATTCTTCGAGACGGGCGGGCGTTATGCTTTCTTCGCAGAACTTTTCCCCGTCCCGCCGCAAAATGCCGTCGATCTCCTCCGTCGGCTCCCGCACCGAGAACACGCTCTCCCGGTCGCGGGGAAAGACGTAAAGCGGCTCTTTCTCCTTCAGCTTTTCCTCACGCACTTTGCCGGACGCGGCCTGCATCTCCCTGCCCGCGCCCGCCTTGTAGTCCTCTTCGGACGACAGCAGATACGCCTGGATCTTGTCCCGGTCGGGAGAGGCGAGAAATTCCCGGACGATCCTGCTCTTTACCGACTGTTTCTTGCTTTTGAGATAGTCGGAAACGCCCACCGCTTCGTCGAAGATGAGGGTTATTTTCATACCGTCGTAAAAATTCAGACCGTAATACCCGTCCGTTTTGAGGAAGCGGATGGCGCACGCCCGCCTGTCCAGCTTCGTCCGTTCCCCCGCCTTTTTGAGATAGACGGCCTGCGCTTCCTCTTTGAACCCGTCGTAGCGCGCGTCCAAAAGCGCAAAATATTCGTCCCCGTTCAGAAGAACCGCCGCTTCCGCGAGAACTTCCACCACATTCGCCTTGGTGACGTCGCGCGAGACGGGAACGCCGTCCGTCATGGGATAGTGATAATGGACCTTTTCCATGCCGTCGTATATCGCCAGCATTTTTGAAAACAGGACGGGCAAAATCGCCTTGTCCGCCTTCCGGCAGCGGATCTTGTAAACGGCAAAGGAAAAATCCTCCATGTCAAACGCGCCGCCGAAGATGTCCGCGGCATATTCCCGGCTCAGCGCCGCAGGATCTGCCAGATGGAAAAACGCACGGCGCGCCTCCGGCATGCCTTCGCGCAGCGCCCGGCGGATATACGCGGGATATTCGGCGGGACGGAGCCGCTTGACGGCGGACTGAAAACAGACGTTCTCGCAGAAGGGGCGGGAAAGGTAATCCGTCAGATTCCCGGCGAGGGCGTCTTTGAGTACGGCGACTGTCCGCGCGGGCGGCAGCCGGCAGTAGAAATCCGCCAATCCCGCAGCCGCTTCGCCGAGCGCCTTGAAGCGGTAATAGTTGTTCCTTTCGATCTCGCCGATAAAGTAGGTCAGCGCGGCGGGGTTGGAAGCGGAGAGCATGCTTCGGAACAGCTCTATCCGCAGCGAATCGCTCTGCCTCGCGTCACGGACGTAACCGCTGAGCGTCTGCCATATCCCTTCGTCCCCCCGCTGCACCAAAAGGGGCAGGAAAAAGCCGAGAACTCCGGCGTTGGCCTGGGTAAAGCGCAAGACGTCCTCCGCCGTAAAACTGCCGTTGTCCAGCCCCTTTTCATAAAACGTCCAATCCAGAGTCGGCGTGTACCAGGAATTTACAATCAGGCCGCCGATCTGCGATACGGTGGACAAATCGTTGCAGTCCACGATTTTATTTTCGACGGCGAGATACGCGGCGGGCAGGGCGGACGGATCCTTCTCCGCATCGTATATCTCTTCATAACGGCGGAACATTTCGTCGTATTGCGTGGGCAGGATCGCCCGCAGGCTCTCTTCGTGTTCCCGCAGAAAGTCGGGACCGTACCTCTCGATAACGAATATCCCGTCGGCATCGCGGCGGGTCGGCCTGTCCCCGGAAAAGAACGCCCTGACTTCTTTGTCGGCGATGCCTTGGATGATTTTTTCAAGCGCGCGGTTTTTGGTTACCATATCATTCCCCTCACATATTTCAATTTTATCAGGACGAGTTCGTCCCCTTCGTCGAGGCGCAGCGCTTCGTTCAGGGCGGCATAGCGGATGTCTTTCGCGACGTTCACGATGTAATATCCCCCGTTCTCAAATTCCGACAGCGCCAGCGCCTGACAGTCGGCAAGACTGTCCTTCACCGGCTTTGCTTCATAATTTTTCGCCACCATTTCGCGGATGAATCCCTCCACGGTGACGGCGCCCGTCCGGTATTCCCGCCGGACGACGGGATGTTTCAGGTCAGATATCGATTTTCTGGCGATATATATCTTCATTTTCTCTCCCCGTCGAATCCTTTTTGCCGTTGCAAAAACTTTCTCCTTTCTTTT
>DVGN01000036.1 GCA_018712725.1 Candidatus Scatosoma pullicola | reverse complement strand
TTATATATGTAAAGGAAAAGCCGTAAAGGAAGGGCCTTAACCCCCCTACGTTCACACCTCCCCTCTACATCCATACCTCCCCTTATGGTAAGGGGAGGTGTCGCACCCACCATCCATGCCTCCCCTTATGGTAAGGGGCGGCTGTCGCATCCTCTATTCATGCCTCCCCTTATGGTAAGGGGAGGTGTCACAAAGTGACGGAGGGGATAAGAAGTTCGGAAGAGAGCAGACAATCCCTCAGTCATGCTGCGCATGCCAGCTCCCTTTGCACAAGAGAGTCAAAATATGGCAGCGCCTTCTTGCTCTCCATACGGCAAGAGAGTGAATAATCTCGCTTTTCATTATGGAAAGGAGCGGGACGGCTATAAGACCGGCAGAAAAAACCAATCAAAGAAGGGATAAAAAAATGGACGGAATCGGCAGTTATTTTCAGAACTACGTGTCTAATACGCTGGCGGGGACGGGCTGTCAGCTTCTGACGAACAGCGGCGGCGTGCAGACGGGAATCGCCTTTTACCGCGTGTTTGCGGGCGGAAAATACGGGTATTCCTTTTTGTTCTCCAATACGGCGGACAGCACTTTTTCGGACGGCTCTTTGAGCCGCGCGGGCGAAACGGGAAAGCCGTGGAAAATTTACGGGATGCAGGCGTACGTCACCGGCGCGCCCGTACCCGATCGGGACGTGCGGCAGGTGCGGGCGCTCACTTTCGGCGGCGCCGCGCAAAAGACGGTGCGGAGCGGGGAATGGTTCGCGACGGACGAAGCCGTTTTCGACGTGAAAGAGACGGAATATCTCGCCGTAAAGATCACTTACGAAGGGGAACGCCTGCCCGTGCATCCCGAAAATCTGCTGCCCTGTTATCGGCAGGAAGGCGGGGCGTTCGTCGCGGATACGATGATCCCCGTCCCCTCCATGGTCGGCTGCGGGCGGCGGGCAAAAAAGCGGATCGCCTTCTGGGGGGATTCCATCACGCAGGGGATCGGGACGGAACGGGATTCCTATGCCCATTACGCCGCCGTGGCGGCGAAAAAGCTGGGGACGGAATACGCCTTCTGGGATATCGGCATCGGCTACGGCAGGGCACAGGACGCCGCGGGCGGCGGTACCTGGATGAAAAAGGCGCTGCAATCCGACCTCCTCTTCGTCTGCTTCGGCGTGAACGACATCCTGTTCGGCAGGTCGGCGGAAGAGGTGAAAAGAGATCTTCTGACCGTTACGGGCACCCTGCGGGCGGCGGGGAAAGAGGTCGTCCTGCAAACCGTTCCGCCCTTCGATTGGGCGGACGAAAAGCGGGAGATCTGGAAGGCGGTAAACGGAGATATTCTCGAAAATCCTCAAAAATACGCCGACCATGTATTTGACGACCGCCCTTTTATCGGCGCGGGAGAGGACTTTTCGCGCTCGCCGTACGGCGCGCATCCGAACGCGGAGGGGTGCGCGAGATGGGGGAATGCGCTCTGCGACTTTATCGCGCGGGAAAAAATCCTCTGACGGATTGCCGCACGGGGGGCAGGGATTTGACGAACGCTGCTTTTTGCGCATTTTGGTATAATTTTCCGGCTTTCGGGACATACTGCTGATATGATTAAACCCGGGAAAAACATAGCGGATGTCAAACAAATGGTAAAGGCTTGTTCCTCCAAGCGGGTGGCGGTGCGCGTCAACCTGGGGAGGAACAAGATTTTAAGTTATTCGGGCGTACTGTCGGGCGTCTATCCGGCGCTGTTCACGGTCAAGCCGGACGACGAAGGCTTTCTCGGCAAGACGGCGTATTCCTATTCGGACGTGCTGTGCGGGAGCGTGCTGATCAAACAGCTTCCGTAACCGCTGCGCCCGGCAGGGCGAAAAGCAATAAGGGCGCATTTGCGCCCTTATTTGCTGTACAAAGGATCGGGACAAGGGGAACGGCGCGCTCATTTCTCATGCCTCCCCTTATGGTAATAGTGACAACACGAAGCCCTGCTCTTACCTCCCCTTATGGTAATAGTGACAACACGAAGCCCTGTTCTTACCTCCCCTTATGGTAAGGGGAGGTGTCATGCCCCGTTCTCATGCCTCCCCTTTTTGACAAAGGGGAGGTGTCACGGAGTGACGGAGGGGATAAGAAGTTCGGAAACCGAAACGGCCAATCCCTCAGTCTGCCATATGGCAGCCAGCTCCCTTTGTACAAGGGAGCCAAGGAGAGAAATAGTCGTTTTACGCCAAAAAAGAACGCCTCCGTGAGGAAGGCGTCTTTTTTGGAGCAGGTGACGAGAGTCTCGCCTTTGGCGGCGCGCCCCGCCAAACAGCACACTGTGCTGTTTGTTTTGCTGTGGAGTGTTGCGGAAAAAGATTCCGATCGGGCAAAATGCTCGCTCCCGCTCGCAGCTCCACCCTCGACTCTCGTCAGTAGTCGTTTTACGCCAAAAAAGAACGCCTCCGTGAGGAAGGCGTCTTTTTTGGAGCAGGTGACGAGAGTCGAACTCGCCGGAATCAGCTTGGGAAGCTGACGCCATACCGCTAGGCGACACCTGCAAAATTCAGTGTCATTATTATACGATATTTTGCGTCCGTTGTCAACGCTTTTTCCCGGATAAGCGAAAACTTTTTCCCGAAAAATCTCCGTTTTTTCTCCTTCGGTTTCCGAAAAGGAAACGAAAACGAAAAACGGCGCGGGCAGGGTTGAGGCGAGCGCAAAAAAAACGGAAAACGGGCGCAAAAATTTTCTTTCGGGCGGGCGGCGCGTTTTGTTGACAAGAAAAGCCGTTTCCTATATAATAAAAGGCGAAAAAACGGGCGGGCGGAAAGACGGGTGAAAAGATCTTTTGCCCGCCTGCCGCAAAGCGCAAAAAAACATATAGGAGAACGGAAAAATGCAAACGGAAAAGAGGTATCCGGATCCGCTGATGAAGCGGGAAAAAGCCGTCTGTCTGGACGGGGAATGGGACTTTTTCACGGACGGGAAGGCGTATAAAATCAAAGTGCCTTACTGCCCGGAATCGGAGGCGTCGGGGCTGAAACTCGGCAACGGAGTGGAAAAATGCGTCTATCGCCTGAAATTTGCCCTGCCCGCGGAATTGCAGGGGGAGGAGCGCATTCTCGTCAGATTCGGCGCGGTATGCCATCGGGCGGAAGTATATCTCAACGGAGTGCGTCTCGGCGGGCATTCGGGCGGCTATACGCCTTTTGCGCTGGAAACGGGCAGCGCCCTGAAACGGGATGGGGAAAACGAGCTGGAAGTCCGCGTCGAGAACGACCCGAAGGCGAACGTCCCGAGCGGCAAGCAGACGTCGAAGGGGCATTCCTACGGCTGTTTTTACACGCGGACGACGGGCATCTGGCAGAGCGTATGGCTGGAAAGCGTACCGGAAAGCCGGATCGATTACGTGCGTTTTTACCCGGACGCGGCGCACGGAAAAGTGACGGTAGAAGTCGGAGTGACGGGGCAGGGTTGCGTCGACGGCAAAATTTTCTATGAAGGAAAGGAGATGGGCGGCTTTTCGGCGGAGACGTCCCACCGCGCAAAGGCGGAAATTGCGCTCGCGGAGAAGCACCTTTGGGAACTCGGCAAAGGCAGGCTTTACGACGTACGGCTGAAATTCGGCAAAGACGAAGTCCGGACATATTTCGGGCTGCGCGACGTCAGATATGACGGCTATAAATTCCTTCTGAACGGCAAATCGGTATTCCAGCGGCTGGTGCTCGACCAGGGGTATTATCCGGACGGAATTTACACGCCGGGGGACAGGTCGGCGTTCGAAAAGGACATCCGCCTGTCGATGGAATACGGATTCAACGGCGCGCGGCTGCATCAGAAGGTATTCGATCCCGAATTTCTTTATCTTTGCGACAAGTTGGGGTACATGGTATGGGGCGAATACCCCAGCTGGGGCATGGAGTATTACGATCTGGACGGCTTGGGCACGTTCGTCGGCGAATGGCGGGAAGCGGTGGAAAGGGATTTCAATCACCCGAGCATCGTGACCTGGTGTCCCCTGAACGAAGTCTGGAACGACCTGGACAAGACGGAAAAGACGCGGGACGCGCGGTTTGTGGAATCGGTGTACGCCGTGACGAAACTGCTCGACCCGACGCGCCCGTGCGTGGACGTCAGCGGCGGATGCCACGGCAGATATACGGATGTGGCGGATTTCCACTGCTATGACAAATACGACGAATTGAAGGAGAAGATGCAGGCGGCGGAAGCGGGAAATCCGGATTTCTATATGATGTATCAGCCGGGAGAGGACGTCGGTTATAAGGGCGGGCCCCTCAATCTGAGCGAATTCGGCGGAATCCGCCTGGGTAAGGAAGAAGAAGGCGCCTGGGGCTACAACACGCTGGGGGACGAGGAGTCCTTCGTAAGCGATTACGAGAAGAAAGCGGAATTTCTGCTTTCCTGCGAAAAGCTGTCGGGGTACTGCTACACCCAGCTTTACGACGTGGAGCAGGAGGAAAACGGCCTGGTGACGTACGAACGGAAAGCGAAGTTGTCGGAAGAAGGCATCCGCCGCATCCGCGAAGCCAACGCCGCCCCCGCCGCCATCGAAAAGAAGTTCTGAGCGCTTTTCGCGGAAGAACTTTTTCCGCGTATTCTCTTTCCGATAAGAGAGAGACGCCTTTTGCCGCGTCGACGGTAAAGAAATGAAGCGCATTTTCAAGCCGCACCGTTCCCGGTGCGGCTTTTTTGCCTGAAAAAATTTCCCCCTTTCCCTTAAAAATTGTTGACATTCAGACAACATAGTGTTATAATAGAAGGGCAATCAGACGAGAGGTACAAAGAAATGCCGATGACGCCGAAAGAGATGGTCAGGCTGTTAAAAGCGAACGGATTTGAAGAAGTGCGGCAGCCGGGGACGTCGCACCTGCGAATGGTGAACAAAGAGACGGGCAGACAAACGACCGTCCCCATGCACAGCAAGGATTTGGGGAAGGGATTGGAGCAGGCGATATTAAAGCAAGCGGGGCTTAAAAAATAAGTCCCGAAAAATCGGAAGGAGGTGACCGATATGGAAAACATCATTTATCCCGCCATTTTCCACAAACAGGAGGGCGGCTATTGGGTGGAGTTCCCCGATCTTCCGGGCTGCCTTACGGAAGGGGAAACGTTGGAAGAGGCGTACACGATGGCGGGCGACGCTCTGTTTGTGTGGTTTTCGGACGAATCGCAGAAAAAGCCGCAGCCGAGCGCCCCGAGCGAAATCCGGACGTCGGGGGAAGATTTCGTCTCCCTTGTGAAAGCCGAACCGCACGAAAGCGACGAAGCCGTAAAATTCCGCGCGGGAATGGAAATCGAAAACGGATTGCGGGAAAAACATCTCAATAAAAACCAGGCGGCGCAGATTTTGGGGGTAGACCGTTCCTATTTTACCTATCTCGTCAACGGAAAAAAGACTCCGTCGCCGGAAATGGCAAAGCGAATCGGACTTTTGCTCGGTTTCGATTGGGAAATTTTTTACGGTTCGGAAAATTGAATGGTTTTCCGCTCTTTTAGGGTGCCAACGGGCGGCGGCGCGAAGTACGCCCTACCCCCGCCTCCCCTTATGGTAAGGGGAGGTGGCACGAAGTGCCGGAGGGGATAAGAAGGGTAGACTTGCGTTAATTCTAAAATATAGGGGATAAAAAAGACTTCGGCATAGAAAAATGCCGAAGCCTTTTTTAGAGGTAGTATTAAATCAACACAAAAGATTTAGTTTAGTGTAAGCATATTTGGTTTGTACTCCAAATCCTGAAAAGGTTCTTTCTTCGAAGGGACAGAAATATCCTTGTCTTTCTTTCGGGCACGATCGCAGGATTCGGTCGTCTTTACGCACTCGTCCGTCCGCAGACATAAGCCGTGTGGCGCCGCGATGAGTACATCTCCGCGTTTTATGAAATATGGGTCGAAATACCGACAGTCCATACATTGCCGTTTGGTTTTCATCGTTTTTTCCCCTTGCATAATCATTATATAGCACCTAATAGGTGCATGTCAAGCGTTTCTGCACCCATTGGGTGTATAATTTTTCCAGAAAAATCTGAAAATGAGAAAAGAAGATGATAACGCTTGCGCAGATACGGGAAAGATTGATTGAAGAAATACGGCAAAGCGACATGACGCAAGGGGAAATTGCCGATAAAGTTGGTGTAAAACGTCAACAGATTTCCGCATATGCCTGTGGCAAAAAGATGCCCGCACCGGATACGCTTGCAAATCTTTGCAAAGTCTTGGATGTGGACGCGAATTATATTCTTTGTCAGGATTGTGACTTCGATAAGAAACAGGATGAAAAGGACAAATAAACGGCGCGCTATCTCCCGATAGTGCGCCGCGCTTTTTTGCAAATGATTATTCCGCCTGTTCAAACATGTCCTTGGCTACGCCGCAGAGCGGGCATTCGAAATCTTCGGGAAGATCTTCCCACCTGGTCCCGGGCGCGATCCCGTTTTCGGGCGAGCCTTTCTCCTCGTCGTATTCCCAGCCGCAGACCGTGCATACGTATTTCATGTCCATACCTCCGAAATTGATTTTTTGTCGGTCACTATTATTATAAACGTTTTGCGGCATTTGTCAACGCTTTTTGCGGAATTTGCCGCGAAAAGATATTGCGGGGTTGACAAGGGGCGGAAAAAGGGGGTATAATATTGCCATGAAAGAAAATTACGACAAGAAAATGCAGGCGGTATGCGGGAGCGTGGAAAAGGGGACCAAACTTCTTTTGCACAGCTGCTGCGCCCCCTGTTCCTCCGCCTGTCTCGAAGCGCTGAAAGACGTTTTTGCCGTCACGGTGTTCTATTATAACCCCAACATCGACGACGAAGGGGAATACCGGAAGCGCAAAGCCGAACAGATCCGCTTTCTTGCGGAGACGGGCTGGGCGGATTTTCTCGACTGTGATCACGACGCGGCGGCGTTCGCCCGCGCGGCGGCGGGGCTGGAAGCGGAGCCGGAACGGGGAAAGCGGTGTTACCGCTGTTATGCCCTCCGTCTGGAAGAGACCGCCCGTACGGCGGCGGAGCGCGGATTTTCGTGGTTTTGCACCACCCTTTCTTTAAGCCCGTATAAAAACGCCGATTGGATCAACGAGCTGGGCGGGGCGGCCGGGGAAAGATACGGCGTGCGCTTTCTGCCCTCCGACTTCAAAAAGCGGGGAGGATACTATCGGTCTCTCGATCTGTCCAAAGAATACGGATTGTACCGTCAGGATTTCTGCGGCTGTTCCTATTCCCGCGCGGAGGTAGAGAAAAAGCGAGCCGAGCGCAAAACGGACGGGGCAGGGATTTGACGAGTGAAAACAGCCGAAACGGTCGGCTGTTTTTTATGCCCTTGGGCGTTTTTTTATTGTCCCGTTTTTTTATGTCCGACACCCCGTTCCGCGCCCCGTTTCGTGTCCCGCCGTATGCCCGGCAGCGCATACGACAAAATTCGCGCGTCGGATCGTGTCGCATGCGGTCATGTGGGGGCGGGGGCATATGCGGGGACGCCGCCTTGCGCAAAAAATCCCCTTTTTCCGACAGACGTTCTGTTCTTTCGTCTTTTGGAAAAAATGCAAACGGAGGGGGCAGGGGAGCGTTTCCCGTGAAAAACATCGTTTTTTCGGGGAGAAAAACAGGGGCGGAAAAGGAATTTCGGAAAGAAAAAAGGCGATGCAAGCGCATCGCCTTCGCAAACGGATTTTCGGGGGGTTACAGTTCCATGCCGTCGAAAATGCCGCCCGTTTCCAGGTCTTTCCAGAGCATTTCGCCCTCTTGCAGGAGGATATACGAATGGGGGGAATCCTCCTTGGGCAGGGAGACGGAGCCGCAGTTGACGTAGATCCCGCCGCCCGGAAGCGGCTTGTGGCAGGGGACGTGGAAATGCCCGTTCAGCAAAATCTCTCCCGCGGCGAGCGGGGGAAGGGAATCCGCGTTGTACAGGTGCCCGTGCGTGGCAAACAGCGTCCTTTTGCAGGCGCAGACGAGCGCGTAATCGGCGAGAACGGGAAAGGGCAGCATCATCTGATCCACTTCCGCGTCGCAGTTGCCGCGCACCGAAAGCACGTCGGGGGACAGGGAGGCGAGAATTTCCGCCACCTTTTTGGGGTCGTACCCGTCGGGCAGGGGATTGCGGGGGCCGTGATAGAGCAGGTCGCCCAGAAGCAGCAGTTTCTGCGCGCCCTCCTCCCGACAGGCTTCCGCGAGTTTTTCGCACCAATACGCCGAGCCGTGAATGTCGGACGCGATGATCATTTTTTCGATGGTTGCAGACATGGTATCCTCCTTTTTTATTTGATGCCTTGTTTTCCCGTTTGTCCGCCGGGTTCGGAGAGCAAAATTTCAAGTTCGGACAGCACGCCCCCTTCGACGTTGGAGGGGACGATCTTTTCCGCCAGGGCGCGGATGGCGGGCAGGGCGTTTGCCACGGCGCGCGGGTGCCCGCAGGCGCGCAACATTCCCTCGTCGTTCATCTGGTCGCCGAACGCCATGCACTCGTCGCGGGTAAAGCCGAATTTTTCGCAGATCGCGCGCACGGCTTTGCCCTTGTCGGCGTCCGCCGCCGAGATGTCGCACCAATGCGTCCCCGACAGGATGCGCTTTACGCCCGCCGGCAGGTCGGAAAGCACCCGCATGGCGTGATCCCGCGCCCCCGCCGGGTCGAATACGGAAATTTTGCAGATGGGCTCTTTGCCCAGAACGTCGTCGAGACTGTCCACCTTGAAACAGTTGGTATACGGCTCCCGGGCGCGGGTGAAAAAGGGTTCGCAGTCGTCCTCTATATAGGCGTTTTCCGCACAGCAGAGAATGGGAAACAGCCCCTCTTCCCGACGCACGGCGCCGATCGCGGCGCCCGCCGTTTCGGGCGGCAGGGGATCGAGAAAGAGGGTCTCTCCCCGACAGCGGACGAGAGCGCCGTTTTCGCAGATGAAGAGCAGCCTGTCCCGGACGGGGAAAAACAGCTTTTCGAGATTGGCGTACTGCCTGCCGCTGGCAGGGGCAAAAAGAATGCCGCGTTCCGACAGGCGCTCCGCCAGCGGGAAAACGGCTTGGGGCAGCGTTCCCCGCGCGTCGAGCAGGGTGCCGTCCAGATCGGTGGCTACAAATTTTATCATGAAAGTCCTTTGAAAATCCTTGCGGGCGGAAAATTTACCCGTCTTTTGTGCGGGATGGGGGACGGAACATCGCGGCGGCGTGCGCGGGCCGGATGATTCCGACGCGCGGCAATGCGCGGTCAATTTCCGGAATCTGCGATAAACGGCGGTATAACGGCGGTATATGCGCCCGCCCGCATATGCGGGCGGGCGCCAAAAAGCCAAAAACGCGGCGCCTGCCGCAGATTCCGATGCCGGTTCAGAACACAAAGCGGAAGATGTCTATCTCTTCGGGCAGACCGCCGTTCGCCCGGTACAGCGCGGCGTATTTTTCCAGCATTTCGGGGAGTTTTTCCTCCGGATAGCTGGAATAGGGGAATTCGGAGAAATTCACCGCCTTGTTGGCGAGAATGTTGATCGCCGTGGACACGAATTCCCGGCTTTCGGTGATCCCCTTCAGGGTGACGTTGTAGCGGAGGGCATTGCCGAGATTGACGGACAGGCTCTTGCCGACGGGCGCGCAGAAGGCGACGTAGGCGCCGCGCGCGACCAGGGAGAAAAGGGCGGAGGGCTCGCTCTTGTTGGAGAAGGCGAGATACGCCGCCGCATCCGCGAGTTTCCCGCCCGTCACTTCGAGAATATGATTTTTAAGCGTCTCGTCGTTGGGGAAGGTGTAATAAATGCCGCTCTTTTTCGCCCGCGCCAGCCGTTCGGCGTTGTTGTCGGCGAGAATGGGCACGGCGCGGTGATAGATGAGGATCTGGCAGAGCACGTTCCCGTACAGCCCGCCCCCGATCACGAGCACGTGCTGCCCGACGGAAATGTGCAGTTCGTCGATGACGTGTTCCGCCATCGCCACGGCGTCGATGAGAAAGGCGGCTTCGTCCGAGACGGAGGCGGGGAGGACGTAGGCTTCGTCCGGCCCCGCGAGCGCGAAATCCCGATAGAACCCGGGGGCGCTTTCGCCCGCGATGCGCAGTCCGTCGGGGGAATCTTCGTCCTCCGTCACGTCGGCGAGATACACCCTGTCTCCCTTCTGCATATAGGCGCCTTCCGGGGCTTCGGTGACCTGTCCGACGGCGAATCTGCCGGGCACGGCGGGATATTTCACCCGTGTGTCGCCCGTATAGACGCAGACGTCCGCTTCGGAGAGGAGGGCTTTGGTGATCTTCACCTTCACCTTGTCGTCCTTCCGCACGAGATCGGGGGATTCCGCGCGCTGGATATGATTGGGGGAATTGAGCTGCCAGATTTTCATTACGGCCTCCGTCTTGGGCGCCCGATCGGCGCAACCTTCGGAATCAGTATAGCGCATTTGCCGCAAATTTGCAACTATTTTTTGCAAATTCCCGCAAAAACAGTTGACGGGGCGGGAAAAAAGCTGTATAATGGGAAAGCATTTGAATCGGAAAGGGCAAAGCAGAAAGTACACAAACAGCGAGGTGAGAAGCATGAAAGCCGATATACATCCCAAGTATCACGAAGTGACGGTAGTCTGCGCTTGCGGCGCCACCTTCAAGACGGGCACCACCAAAGAGGGGGACGTCCTGAAAGTGGATATCTGCAGCAACTGCCATCCTTTCTTCACGGGTAAACAGAAGCTGGTGGACACCGGCGGACGTATCGACAAATTCAAGAAAAGATACGGCATGTAAGGAAAGGAACGGAGCGGGCTTTAAGGTGTGTCTTTTTCATCTTAAAGCCCTTTTTTCTTTATTCCCCGCCCCCGGGGCGCAGAATGATAGCGCCGCCCTTTGCGGCATATAATAAAGTCATATGAAGAAAGATCGAGAAAAAAAGAAAAAGACCTGTACCTATATCGGCGGTCAGGCGGTGATGGAAGGGGTCATGATGCGCGGCAGACGCGCCATGGCGACCGCCGTGCGCGACCCCGACGGCAACGTCCAGATCGAAGCGGTGCGCATCCGCCCGCCCGAAGAGCGAAGCCGCTTTTCCCGGCTCCCTTTCGTGCGCGGCGTCGTCAGCTTCGTCGAATCCCTGGTTGTCGGCAACCGCGTCCTCATGCGCAGCGCCGAAGTCGCCGAAGGAGACCCCGAACAGCCCTCCAAGGCCGAAAAATGGCTGGCGGAAAAGCATAAAGTCAACGTCAATTCCATCTGGAACGGCGTCGCCATCGCGCTCGGGATCCTCCTCGCCGTCCTCATCTTCATTCTCGTGCCCCAATACCTCACGGGGCTGACCGGATTTGCAACGACGGGGCTGGAAGGGCTTTGGTTCAACCTCATCGAAGGGGGGATCCGGCTCGTCATCTTCCTCTTGTATATCGTCGGTATTTCCGCCATCCGCACGCTGGGCAGGGTGTACCGCTACCACGGCGCCGAGCATAAGACGATCACCTGTTTCGAACGCGGACTCCCCCTCACCGTGGAGAACGTCCGCACCTGTTCGCGCGTCCACGACCGCTGCGGCACCACCTTTCTCTTTCTGGTGATGGTGGTCAGCATTCTCGTCTTTTCGCTCGCCAACGCGCTGGTGGGGACGTATATCTATACGGGCAACAGGCCGGCGGATTTCTTTATCCGTCTCGTCTTCAAACTTCTGATGCTGCCCGTCGTGGCGGGCGTGTCCTACGAAATTCTGCGCGCGCTCGCCAAGACGCAGAGCAAATTTTTCCTCATCTTCAAGGCGCCCGGTCTGCTTTTGCAGCGCATCACCACCCGCGAGCCGGACGACGGCATGATCGAATGCGCCATCGCAGCCTTTCAGAAGGTGTACGATATGGACGCCGATCCCTCCGTGCCCGAGACGGTGTTCGCCACCGCCTGCAAGATGAGCGAGCTTCTCGCCAACACCAAAAAGCGCTTTCGGGACAACGGCGTGGACGAAGAGGACGCGGAGTGGATTTTCTCCCTCCTTCTGGACATTCCCAAGAGCGCCGTCTGCTCGGAGGAGCGGATTCTGCGCATCGCGCAGGTGAAGGAGATCCTCCGCATCGCGGACGAACGCCTGACGGGCAGACCCCTCTGGTATATCATCGGCGACGCCGATTTCTGCGGCTATAAGATCAAAGTGGACGAACGGGTGCTCATTCCCCGCCCCGAAACGGAGGAACTCGTCCAGCAGGTCGTCGCGGCGGCGGAGGAGGGGAACAGCATTCTCGACCTCTGCACGGGCAGCGGCGCGATCGCGGTCGCCGTGTATAAGGAATTGGAAAAGAACAAGCGCAAGGCGAGCGTCACCGCTTCCGACATCAGCGAAGAGGCGCTTGCGCTCGCGAAGGAGAACGCCGAAGAAAACGGTGCGGACATCGCCTTCGTGCAGTCCGATCTCTTCTCCCGCATCCGCGGCAGATTCGATATCATCGTCTGCAATCCGCCCTATATCCCTTCCGGAGACATCGCGGGGTTGCAGCGGGAAGTGCGGGATTTCGAACCCCGTCTCGCGCTGGACGGCGGCGCGGACGGATTGGATTATTACCGCCGTATCGCCGAAGACGCCGGCAAATATCTCGTCCGCGGCGGCATGCTCGTCATGGAAGTGGGGCTGGGCGAAGCGGAAAGCGTCGTGAAGCTGTTCAGGTACTGCGATTATTCGATGGTGGTGAAGGACTTCAACGGAATCGACCGTTTCGTCAAAATCGTGTTTTAAGCGTTATTCATCCCGTGGGACTTTGTCGGGCTTACGCTTTTGCTTGGTCACGTACTATTATGTACGCTCCCTGCGCAAAAAGCGCGCCCTTCGCGTCCGACGGGCGACTAACGCTTAAAACTTCGCTCGAATTGATTTTGAGGAAATTCAAGCGTTATTCATCCCGTGGAACTTTGTCGGGCTTACGCTTTTGCTTGGTCACGTACTATTATGTACGCTCCCTTTCAGAAAGCCTCGCCCTTTGCGTCCGACGGGCGACTAACGCTTAAAACTTCGGTTTATCCCACCCTGCCACCCCTTATGGTAAGGGGAGGTGTCACGAAGTGACGGAGGGGATAAGAAAGCCGGATTTCGATACGGCAAATTGAAACGCCGACATCAATCCGCAAAAAGGGCGTCACTTGTTATCATTTTTTGCCCTTACGAAATGCGGAGCAGTTTCGG